>JALYUS010000833.1 GCA_030853625.1 Chloroflexota bacterium | reverse complement strand
ACCCGGTCCACGCCGCGCGCGTCGAAGGCAAGATACCGCATGTGTCCGTCATCGCCGCCGACCGGCGCGCCTTCCGCGTCCTCTTCCTGCGTCTGAAAGACGGTGAACCGCGTGCGGCCCATCGCGAGGTGGGCGATTTCCGCCTCCACCGCTTTAGCGAGGCGCGTTGCGGCCTTCTGACGGGCCAGAGAGAGTTTGCCTGCCCGCGCGCCGATTTGCCGCAGCACGGCCAATTCCTCATCGTGCAACTGGGCGAGCCGTTCTTCGCTTCCTTCGAGCGTCCTGAGTTCGCGCTCCGCCTCTTCGCCGAAGGCGAGCACTTCCGCGACCGTGCCGCCATATTTTCGTTCCAGATCGCGGATTAGCGCGAGCCGTTCTTCGACCTCCGCCAGCCGCGCCGGATTGTCCTCCACGGTGTCCCGATAGGTGCGGACGGTGGCGGCCACGTCTTCGAGCAGATAGACCATCTCGTCCACCTCGCTCTCCGCTTCGGCGAGTGCGGGGTCGAGTTTCGCGAGTTCGCCGAGGTTCTTTGCCACATCGCGCAGCCCCTCAACGACGCTCGTCCCGCGCGGGGGCGTCCCTTCGCGCAGTGTGCGGTAGACGGTGTCGGCGATCACTTGCAGGTTCGATGCATTCGAGAGCCGCGTCCGCTCAGTGCGGAGCGCATCGTCTTCGTCCGGTTCGAGGTCCGCGCTGGCGATTTCGTCCACCTGAAAGCGGAGGAGGTCCGTGCGACGGGCCACTTCGCGGTCATCCCGCTCCAGTGCGGCGCGCTCACCACGAATCTGTCGCACGCGGTTGACGAGCGTCGCCAGTTCCGCGCGCCGTTCCATCAGCCCGGCATAGGCATCGAGGAAGTCGAGATGGGTAGCGGGGCGAAGCAGCGAGAGATGCGCGCTCTGACCATGAATATCCACCAATTGCTCGCCGACACGACCGAGCAAACCGACCGTCACCGTCTGTCCGTTGATCCGGGCCACGGAGCGACCGTTCGACTGGAGATCGCGGGAGAGGATGAGGGTGCCGTCCGCGTGCTCGATGCCCGCCTCATCGAGGACGGCGCGGAGCGCGGGGTCATTGCGGTCGGTCAGATCAAAGACCGCCTCGATCCGTGCCCGCTCCTCGCCGGAGCGGAGCATGTCGGGCGAGGTGCGTCCGCCGACCACCGCCCCGAGCGCGTCAATAATGATGGACTTCCCTGCGCCCGTTTCGCCGGTGAGCGCGTTCAAAGTCGGCTCGAACGTCACCCGCAGCCGGTCTATGATCGCGATATTCTGAATACTCAACTCAACCAGCATCACGCATCACCCGGATTTGTCGAAAGCCATTGAACCGCAAAGGCGCAAAGGACGCAAAGAGCGCAAAGAAGAGAAAGAAAAATGTGTGTCTTTGAATCCTTTCTATTCTCCTTTGCGTCCTTCGCGCTCTTTACGTCTTTGCGGTTCAAGCGCTTTCATCCCATTTCATCCGCTTCTTCACGACAGAGGAAGGCGGTCATGCAATGGATGCCGCCACCGGCGTTAATCAGTTCGCTGACGTCCACTTCGATGCAGGTGATCCCCGCGTCCGCGTAGATGGCGCGCTGGCGGGGCGCGCCGGTCGGCATCAGGATGCGGTTCGGCGCGAGGGCGACGAAGTTGCCGGGCAGGCAGTCGTGCGTCGTGGGTTCATCGAGCAGATGGAGAATGCGCACGCCCCGTTCCTGCAAGACGCGCACGACATTGATCGGCGTCCGGCGCGGCCAGACGACAGCGAGGTCCGGCGCGGCGAAGTTCAGGAGACCATCGAGATGCATCGCGCCGTACGGCAAAACGACACGTTCGGCGGTGACACCGATGTTTTCGAGCGCCCAGGTCACCTGCGCTGCGCCCGTGCGATTCGTACGCAACCCTTCGGCGACGAAACAGAGATCGGGCGCGGCCCACATCGCGTCCGCACCCTCGAAGGTGCCCTGTCCGTGGACGCTCATCAGGATTGGTACGCCGAGCATGCCGAGTGTTTCGGCGAGAATGCGCTCTTCGCCCGCGCGCACGGTGCTCGCGGGACGGGCGAGGAGCGCGCCTTCCGGCGTCATCGTCATCAAATCGCGACAGAAGAGTTGATTCGGCTTGTCGGGTCGGTAGCCCTCGACATAGTGGACGGCGATGCCCTCGGCCTCGTACGCATCGGCCATCGCGTCATGCTGCGCGCGGGCAAGATCGGGCCGCAGATCGGCGCGCATCTGGACGGCGTCGAAGTCGGTAATGGCATCCAATTCCGGGCCGGGCCGGTGGAGCAGAACGGCGCGCAACCGGCTACACTCCGAGCCGGAGCCCCAATCGCCCCAGATG
This sequence comes from Chloroflexota bacterium, assembly GCA_030853625.1. Classification (GTDB taxonomy): domain Bacteria; phylum Chloroflexota; class Chloroflexia; order Thermomicrobiales; family JALYUS01; genus JALYUS01. The sequence continues at coordinate 2,741 of JALYUS010000833.1, read as the reverse complement.
GCGGTCATCTCTTCACGGCGCGATTGTGTTCGCGGCGACCACTTTTCTCCCCCATACGCACCCGTCAGCGACACGTTTCCTGCTCCTTGCTCCTGGCTCCTGGCTCCGTGTGTCCGTTCTTTGCGTGCGGAAAAACCGGGGCCGTGCACAAGCCCAATGCGACTCTCATGATACGCCAGCAGAGACGCGCCTGCACCATTGCGGGCCTGACATCCGTGCATAACTCGGAATTAGTGGTGGTAGCAGACCGGAAAGCCTGCTACCACCGGGAAAATGTTTTCAACGGCGGAGGTTCTCTGTCTCTTCGAGCGGTACGTCGGCGCGGAGGAGATCATCGTACGTCTCGCGACGGCGGATCAATTGATGCGTGCCATCCTCGCGCACGAGGACAATCGCCGGTCGCGGGACGCCATTGTACTGGCTCGCCATCGGGATGCTGTACGCGCCCGCCGTTGGGAAGGCGAGCAGATCACCGGGTTCGAGGTCAGCGGGCAGCGGCACATCGCGGGCGAGGATGTCGCCACTCTCACAGTATCGCCCGACGACGGTGCTGGTAACGGTCTCGCCAGTCGGCGCGCGATTGGCGAGCAGCACCGTGTATTGCGCGCCATAGAGGGCGGGGCGAATGTTGTCCGCCATGCCGCCGTCCACGGCGACGAAGCGCCGGACGCCCGCGATCTCCTTGATATTATTGACCGCATAGAGGGCAATCGCCGCCGGGCCGACCAGCGCCTTGCCCGGCTCGATCGTGATGTCCGGCACCGGAAAATCCGCCCGCGCGCAGGCCGCCACGAGCGTGCCGATGATCGCGTCGGCGGCGCGGTCGGCGTCGAGTGCGTCGTCGTTGGGCAGATAGGGGACGGCGAAGCCGCCGCCGGGGCTGCATTCGCGCATCGTCCATCCGTGTTGCACGCGCATGGCGGCGGCGAACTGGATAAAGCGACGGGCGGTCTCTTCGTACGGCGCCGTTTCCGCGATCGAGGAGCCAATATGCGCGTGCAGCCCCATCAGATCAAGATGCGCTGCCGCGAGCGCCGCCTCGACGGCGCGGGCTGCGTCGCCCGTCTCAATCGGGAGGCCGAACTTGGAATCGAGATGGCCCGTCGCCATCGCTGCGTGCGTGTGGACGGCGACGCCCGGATTGACGCGCAGCCAGATCGCCGCGCGCGTGCCGAGCGATGCGGCGATCTGATCGAGCGCGCTGAGTTCGGTCAGGTTATCCACGACGATCCGGCCGACACCGTGTTTGAGGGCCATACGCAGTTCGTCCGCGCTCTTGGCATTGCCGTGCATATGGATCATCGCCGCCGGCATGCCGCCGTGGAGCGCGATGTGCAATTCGCCGCCGGAATTGACATCAAGGCCGACGCGTTCCTCGGCCATCAGTTGCACGAGCGCCGTGCAGAGAAATGCTTTCGATGCATATGAGAGCGTGAACGTCGCGGGCGCGGGCAGACGCTCGCTGAAGGCGCGGCGAAAGCGCCAGATGGTGGAGCGCAGATGCTCATCGTCGAACAGGTAGAGCGGCGTGCCATAGCGGAGCGCAAAGGTCGCAAGCGGGACATTGCCGAGCGTCAGCAGCCCCGCATGATTGCGGCGCGCGCTACGGGGCAGGACACGCTGTTCATCGGTGACTGTCGGAAGCGCGTTCATGGATTACCTTTCATCGCGAAGCGGTTCAGGGCTGTAATGGTACGGCATTACGTCGTGAATCGCCAGGATCGTAGTTGACATAACCTTCACCAACGCCTTGACACGGGTTGTATCAAGTGGTATGGTCACACTGTTAGCAGTCGAGGGGTGAGAGTGCTAATCGGGGGTTTGGACATGGATGCGATGCGATTGAGCCAGCGACAGGAGCGGATTCTCCGCCTTCTCGTGCGCGAATATACGGAAACGATGCGTGCCATCGGCTCGAAGACCGTTGTGGAGCGGGGCGGGCTTGATATTTCGAGCGCGACTGTCCGTAACGACATGGCGACGCTCGAACGGTCGGGCTTCATCCAGCAGGCGCATACGTCCGGTGGGCGGACGCCGACCGATGCGGGATACCGCTACTATGTCGAGCGGTTGATGGATCAGCCAACCCTCTCGACGAACGAGCAGATGTTGATCCGGCATCAGTTTCATCAGGTCGAGGTCCATCTCGATGAATGGGTGAAACTGGCGGCGTCGGTGCTGGCGCGGGTGGCCGGCAATGTCTCGGTTGTCACGACGCCGCGCGCGCGGCTGCCGAAGGTGAAGAACGTCGAGTTAATCTCCGTGCAGGAGAAGACCGCACTGCTCGTGCTGGTGACGCGCGAGGGAGCGGTCCGGCAGGCGATGGTGACGCTGCCCGATGTCTTCGACCAGGCGACCTTACGCACGGTCGCGGACGGTGTGAGCATGCGACTGGCGAATCTCGGCCGGACCGAGCTTGCTGCGGTGGCGGAGCAACTGTCCGGCATTGATCGCGTCGTCGCGGACGAGGCGGTACGGATGTTGCGGAACCTCGAAGAGGCGATGAGCGCGGAGGTCGTCCATGACGGTCTCGGCAATGTCTTGCAGCAGCCGGAGTTCGACGGCCACGAGCGGGCAGGGCGGCTGGTCGAGTTGCTGCGTGGCGGGGCACTCCTGACGGCGTTGCTACCCCAGTTGCTCGTCGCGACTGAGGACACCGGGCACGTACACCGCGTGCAGGTGATTATCGGCGCGGAGAACCAATGGGACGCGCTGCGGGACTTCGGCATCGTGCTGGCGAC
>JALYUS010000819.1 GCA_030853625.1 Chloroflexota bacterium | reverse complement strand
ATCACCGATGCGGGCGTCCGCCTCGACGCGCGCTGGCTGGAGCAGATTACCGCGCCCTTCGCGGATGCAACAGTCGCGGTCAGCGCGGGCTTCTTCGTCGCTGATCCCCACACGCTCTTTGAAATCGCGATGGGCGCAACCGTCCTCCCTCATGTTGACGAGATTAATCCGGCATCATTCCTGCCATCGAGCCGTAGCGTCGCCATCCGAAAAATCGCGTGGGAGTGCGTCGGTGGCTACCCGACATGGTTAGACTACTGTGAGGACGTGGTCTTTGACCTCACACTCCGGGAAACGCACCTGCGCGTCGCGTTCGCCCCGGACGCTATCGCGCGGTTCCGTCCCCGCGCGACGATGCGCGCGTTCTGGCATCAGTATTTCCGCTACGCGCGTGGAGACGGCAAAGCGGGCTTGTGGCCAATGCGCCATACCATCCGCTACGCGACTTATGGCTCTCTGCTCGGTCTCGCGCTCCTGGGCAAACGTGGCAGGGCCGCCTGGCCCCTCGTGATTGCCGGAGCGGGATTCTCTCTTCGCCGTCCGTATGCCCGACTGACGCCGATGCTGCATCCGTTATCGCTATTGGAACGCACGGAAGCAATCGCGCTCGTGCCACTGATTCGGGCAGTGGGCGACGCAGCGAAAATGTGCGGCTACCCGGTCGGCGTTGCGTGGCGGCTGCGTCATCACGGGTTCGGCTGGACGTGGCGGGATATAACGGTTGCCAGGGTGAAAACGATGAGACTGTCGCCGATGGGATTACTGATGCGCATGATTCCCCTTTCTCGTTCTCAACATGACCGCCTATCCAGGTAGTACGCCGAGAACACGGACGACGGATCGCATCACCGCAATTCGTGGGTCGGATTTTCCAGACCGCAATCCATGACGACGCCTGCGAGCGTAGTGGTCAGAAGAACCTTCTCGCGCGGGAATGTTCACAGGGTCTAAGGCGTCAGCGGGAAGCATCCCGTCTCCAAGCGTCACCGATCATCAATCGCCGTCGTTCAGGCACAGACCGGTCCGGACCGGTCTGTCCATGGATTGTTGCGGCCACAAAAGGGAGTTTCAACGCATGCAACAGACAGCACAACAGCCCGGCACGAACAGCCGTCGTTCTTTTCTCGGCAAGGGGCTCGCGCTCGGTGCGGGAACGATCGGCGCGGCGCTCCTGGGCAATACCCTCACCTTCGACGGCGTCTCTGCCGCGACTGGTGCAATCACCGACGGCGATGTGGCCATCCTCAAGTTTCTCGCCGCCGCCGAGTTGATCGAGGCGGACCTGTGGAACCAGTACGCCGTGATGTCGGCCAACAATCCCGACTACACTGCCGCGCTGACCACCGTTGACGATAGTTCGCCGCGCTACGCGCATGACACGACCGACGACGAGACCAGCCACCACATGCTGATTAACGCCTTCCTTCGGGCGAACGGCCAGCAACCGGTCAACTTCGACCGCTTCCGCACCATCCACAGCCCCACCGTTCCCGGCGCTACCAGCACCCCAAACCTCACCAACCTGACCAACCTGACGGTTGATACGAGTTGGTGGGCGCGCTACCGCAGCGACCAGAATCCGGACTTCGGCGCAACCTTCCCGCAGTTGGTAACGATCAAAAACCGCCCGACGATCCCCCCTGCGGCGGGGATTACAGGGGACGCGATGCAAGCGATTGCGGACGCGGCGCTCTTCCATTTCGTGACCATCGAACAGGGGGGCACGAGTCTCTACCCCACACTGGCGCTAAAGGTCACGAACGTGGACGTGCTGCGCATCCTGGTCTCCATCGGCCCCGTCGAAGCCTTCCATTTCGCGACCTTTGAAGGCTCGTTGGAGAGCCTGCCGCCGCTCTCCGTTCCGGCCACGACGACAAGCCCCGCGATGGTCTTCCCCGACCTGAAGGGCAATCACTCGGAGACGCCGGACAATCTGGACGCTGCGGGAGTGATGCCGGACCCATGCACCTTCTTGCGGAGGGATTTACCGGCCTGCTCCGTCGTCCGGCCGACGAGTACCGAGAATGGGGGAGCGGTGGCTGCCGCGAAGGGCTTCATTGACTCGGGGCTGTTCATGGGCCAGCCGAAAGCCTTCACCGATTTGCTGCTCGATTTGGCGATGGCAGCCGACCGCGCCCAGCGTAACGGCAGCGAGGGCGACCAACATTAGGCGGCACCACAAGTGACGTGCGTCGCCCGCCCGGATCGCTCGGGCGGGCGGCGTTCACCCGCATGCCGATCAATACAATAAAGGACGGTACTCATGCATCCATCCATCCCGCGAGCGCGCCCCTCATCACGCATGTTCAGCGCCCTCATTGGCTTCGTCGTCCTGTTCGCGGCGATTACCGCCGGCTACAGTCTCGTGGACGCCGCCCAGACGAAATGGCAGGATGCGACATGGACCGGCAACCACGCCGGGGCCGCACTCTCCGGTTTCCTCAAGGGCGCTGACAAGAAGGCGACCAAGACGGACCCCATCGCCTTCCCGGATGTTCTGCCCGCCATGCATACCGTGAACGACCGACTGTTCGCCGCCCATGCGCCCCTTTTTGCCTGGCTGGTCACGCTCGGCGAGTCGTTCCTCCCGCTCGGCGTCCTCATCCTGCTCTGTGTGCGATTCCGCGGTTCGCACGCCGCAGCGTTGACGCTGACTGCGCTGGCGGCCTCGTTGAACTTCCTGTACATGCTCGAAGGATCGTCGGGGGTGAATCCACCGCTGATGTTCATGTGGCTGGCGGTGCTCTGGCTGCTCGCCACGCTGCCCGAAGCGGCGCTCTTTTTCGCGATTGACCTGCGCGAGCGTGCTCCCGACGCCGCGACAGCGCGCCGCCAGACGATCGAGAGCTCGACCGGCCAATGGGTCTTCTTCGTCGTTGTCCTCCTGCTCGTTGCCGTCGGTGGCTGGATCGTCTATCCGCCGTCTGTCTGTGCGGCGCTCATGCTCGGGAGTGGCACGCTCGCCGTGGCGCTCTTCCTGTTCCACGCGCGTGTTGGCTCTCCCCGACGCAGCGCTCCTACGGCGGTCGGTCAGCCAACGCGAGATACGGCATCGGCCAGGGTTGGCCCCTCGCGGTGATTACGTTCGGTCGAGCAACGCGAGGCGGAGATATTCGACGGCCCACAATGCGGCGCGGCGTCGAATGTCCGTCGGCAGAGTCCGATACCCGCGTGTCAGGTCCGTCACCGTGCCATTCGCGTCAACGGCGCAAACCACCGTTCCGTATCCCGCACTCTCTTGTGTCACATTGACCGAGATGCCCAGTCCGTACGACGCGCCAAAGAGTTGGCGTGCGGTTGACGCAAGCAGACGCGCATGCTCCGGCGTCGCCGGTGCGCGGGCATGCTCCGGCACGGTGCGCGTATTCAGGACAGGCGATGCCCCATCATCGAGGGTGATACCGCCGCGAAAGGGCGAGTCCGATGAGAGAAACGCGCCGAGTGTCGTCGTGACGACGCCACCCGTCCCCTGCTCGCAGACCGCGACCGTTTCACCGCGCCGCGTGGCGAGTGACAAGACGGCGTCGGGGAGCGCGGCATTGTCATAGCCGTAGATGAAGTCACCGAGGATGCGCTCCGCCGCAGCGACCACCGGCTTGAGCAGGGTGGTCGCTTCCTCGGTAGTACGCGCCTTCGCCGTAATCCGCACATGCACGCCGTCATCCTTCGCGTAGGTCGCGACCGTCGGATTTGTGCCGTGGACAAGATCACCGAGCACTTCCTCGACGGACGACTCGCCAATGCCGATGGTGCGGAGATTCCGCGAGAGCAGCACCGTCTCCGGCAGATAGGCGCCGAGCCGGGGGATCGCCTCCTGCTCCCACATTCGCTTCATCTCACGGGGCACACCCGGCATCGCCACGATGATTTTCCCCTCGCGCTGGACGAACCACCCCGGCGCCGTTCCAACGGGATTCGGCAGCGCTTGTGCGGATGGAATCAGCCACGCCTGCTTCCGATTCCGCTCCGGCATGTCCGCATTGCGATTGCGGAAGAAGGCACGGATCATCTCGACCGTCGCTTCGTCCACCTGCGGCGTTTCACCGACGAGATCAGCGATCGCCTCGCGTGTCAGGTC
>JALYUS010000242.1 GCA_030853625.1 Chloroflexota bacterium | reverse complement strand
ATATTTGCCGATCATATCCTTGATCTCGCCACCCTCGCCATTGAGCGAGACGATATTCAGGCGCTTCGCCGCCTCCGGGTAGGCCCGGAATGCCGTCTCACCCTGCGACCCGAACGACATGCTGCTGATCGCGATGGGGTAGGTGTGCCCGCCGATCCCCGCATCTACGGCGGCGGGATCAATCCCGGTGGCATAGGCTTCAGCCTGTGCCTCTGAAGCAGGCTGAAGCCCGCTTCCACCAGGGACGCGGAAATCGAGCAGGTGACGCAGGCTGACGGGATTCTCCCCTTCAAGCGCCGTCACTTTCGCGCTGTAGTCGCGATATGGCTCCAGACCCGCCGCGACATTGCGTACGCTCTTCCAAATCTTCGGATAGAAGTGCGCGACGCGCGTCGGCTTTGCCTTTATGTCGCCCGCCGCGATCCGCACGCGTTCGTCGGCCATCGCCTCCAATTGCTCCCACGTCAGGCCACCGGTCGCACTGCCGCCGTAGTTCTCCGCGCCGAACATGCGAGCGACCTCGACATGCAGGCCGACGGAGGCGAAGAGGCGGCTGTACCCGCGCACCTCGTGAATGCCGATCGTGCTGATGATCTTCTCGATCCCCTTAGTGAGTGCGGCGATGAGATTAGCGAGGCCATCGGGCGCGGCCCCTTCGGCGATTTCCCATAGGAGATACGGGCAAATACCGTCCGCACCCATACCGAGGGCGAGCACGACATCGTGCAATGTGCGGATGCCCGCCGCGCGCATGACCAGCCCGACGCCGCGCCGTAGCGCGTAGCCGTCCGGCCCGCCGGAGGCGCGGCGGAGCGCCGTGTCCACCGCCGAGATCGCCAGGAGCGGATCAATCGGGCGGTTGCCGTGCGTCAGTGTGCCCGCGTCATCGAGGACAATCAGCGGCGTGCCGCTGTTCGCGGCCTCGATTGCTTCTTCACCGAGGCGGTGCAGCGCGACGCGAAGCGATTCGCCCGGCCATTGCGCCATCGCGATGACGGCGGGCCGCGTATCTCCCTCGAAGGTCATGAAGTCTTCGAGCGTCCACGTCCCCATCTGATGCGCGACAGCGCGATGCTGCTGCAAGCGGGCGTCTTGATCGCCGCCGTCCGGCCGTAGGCCGCCGGTGAAGAGGGGCGTAATCAGTTCGGTGCAGGGCAGTTTTCGGTCGTGATCCGCGACGCCGATTGGCGGGCGCGGGCCGAGCACGACGCGGGTCGAAAACTGCTCGATCTCGCGCTCGCGGTCAATCGCGGGGTTGGTGACAACTGCGACGGACTCCTTGAAATAATCTGCGAGATTCTGCCGCTCCCGCGAGAGCGCCGCAAGCGGGCCGTCGTATCCGAGCGAGCCGACGCGCTCATTGCCGCTCGCCGCCATCGCCTCCGTTAACTTCAGTTCTTCCCCGTCGAATGCCCATGCCGCGATCAGTCGCTGACGCTGCTCGACAACCCTCTCCCCCACCCCCTCCCCTAAAAGGGAGGGGAGCATTTCTCCCCCTCCTTTTAGGGAGGGGGCAGGGGGTAGGTCTCCCGACGGGCTTTGGCAGACGAGGAAGCGGCGGTAGTTCGTCGCGCGGATGCCGCGAGTCTGCGCGCGGTTCAGTACGTCCTGCAGGATGTCGTCGTAGGTTTCGACCCGCACGCCACTGCCGCGTGTGAGGACGATTGCCATTTTTTCGCCGGGGGCAAGCGGCTTTGGATCGTCGTCCATCTCCGCGACGGGCACGACGCCTTTCTCGGAGGAGAAGACGATTCGATCCTTCGCGACGCAGAGCCAGAGCGGGCGCAGGCCGAGGGCATCCACCGTGCCGACGAGTTCATCCCCGGCGCGAATGGCCATCGCCGCCGGTCCTTGCGCGAACGGCCCCCACGCCTGCCGGAAGTACATCAATACGTCCGCCATCGCGTCCGGCACGCGCTTGATTTCGTTGATGATCGGCGGAAAGATCAGTTCCAGGGCCTCGCGTAGCGAGAGGCGGTAGCGATGAATCATCCCTTCCAATGTCCGGTTGACATCCTGCGAATCGGACGCACCGGGGACGAGCGGGATGTGCAGCATTTGTGACTCGGTGCGGAACTTCGAGATCGTGTTGATCTCGCCATTGTGTCCGAGCAGCGAGAAAGGCTGCACGCGCTCGAAGGCGGTCGTCGTGTTTGTGCTGTAGCGATTGTGGCCAATACTGATCGCGGAGACGAAGCCGGGGTCACGCAGGTCGGGATAGTAGGCAGTGAGTACCTGCGCAGTGCCGCGCACCTTGTAGACGACCGAGTCCGCGCTGAACGAGACGGTGAGCGCGGCAGTGCACGCCTCGATGGCGAGTTGGAGATCGAAGAGGAGTCGGTCCCGCGCCGTCGTGTCGCGACACGGCGTTAAGAAGGCGATTTGCCACGTCGTCGGCTCTTCGCGCAGGCCGAGACGACCGAGCGCGTCAGATACCACGGCCATCGGACGGCTGACAAGCAATTCGCAGCCTGCCGCGCGGATCACGTCGTCTACGGAACGCATGATCGTCGCCGCATGCTCTCGTTCCGTCGGCGGCACGAAGAAATGGCCGACCGCGAAGCGCGGATCATCCGCGAGGGATGCGTCGCTGCCGAGCGCCGCGAGATCGCGTGCCCAGAGCGCGCGTGGAATGTCGGTGAGGATGCCGCAGCCGTCGCCCTCGCCATCAATCTCGCCGGAGCGGTGATGCATCGTCGCGAGTGCGTGCAGGACGCGCGTCACATTATCGCGCGTTGGGTAGCCGTGTCGCTCCACCATCGCCACAAGGCCGCAGGCATCGTGCTCGACGGGACCAACGTATGCGCCAACGTCAATCAGGGGGTCATAGGGAGTACTGAATGTCATCTGTCGGTCCTGCTGAGTGCTGAGTATTTCTGCCTGCTGCTTCATTGTTCCCTCCCGAAGATACACTATCGTTCGGTGCAGGGACGCCGGGCATAACGCAAAAAGCCCCCGTCCCCACTGAGGGACGAGAGGCGGACATCGGTCCACTCTCCCGCGGTACCACCCTCGTTGCCGCGCGTCTATCCCGCGCGACCACTTACCGGCTGAGGGACGCGCAACGTGGCAGCCAACCACCGGTACAATGCACGCGCGCGCCATAAAGCGCACGTCCCTTTTCGTGCATCGTCGCCATCCGCTCCTGGGCTGCTTTCGATGGATCGTGCCCCGATTCCGGTCTTCCACCTGCTACCGGATCGCTGGCGGGGAATACCCACCTACTGTTCCCACTCAACGCGGGTTGCGTCGTTGTGTAGCCGCTTTCGCACACAACAGTGTGAAAACGGTATCGAAGGAATATCACCGTTCGGCGATACCCGTCAATCCAGTCAGGCAAAGTCCGTCTGTCTGCATAGTGCCGGAACATCTCGCTTGGGCAGTTGCCTATGCGTGAAATGGGAGGGAGCCTTCAAGAGATCGGGACATTATGGGAATGCCTCGGTATTGCGATGCGTCACCCCTCGCCTTTGCGGACAAACAAAGGAGAGGGGCCGAGGGTGAGGTTTCTCCGCGACTGCTAGAAGCGGTTCCAGAGATACTGATTTGTCACCTCGTGGTGGAACTGAATTTCAGCCGGCTTGATCAGCGTACCGAGCTTGCGCGGGCAGCGGTCGGCCACGGCCTGCTTCAATTCGACGTACTTATCACGCACGTCGCGCCCGAGGGCGTCGGCGGCGAATCGGCTGCCGCGTAGCCCCTCGATCGCGTCGTAGATATTGTCGGGCAGAATCGCTTCCCGCCCGCGGGCATCCGCAGCCAGCGGCCCATCCAAGCCGGTCCGCAGGAGCGCGTAGATTGCCAGATAGGGGTTCGCGTCGGGAGCGATTGAGCGCATCTCGATCCGGGCCGAGCGCGCGTTGCCGATCGGAATGCGCACCATCGCACCGCGGTCAATCGGCGAGGCTTTGATCTGGTTCGGGGCCTCGAAGTGCGGATCGAGCCGACGATAGGCATTCACGCTCGAATTGTAGACCAGGCAGAGGTCAAGAGCGCTGGTCAGGAGGCGATCAACGAACTGCCAGGCGAAATCCGACAGGCTTTCCTTGCCCGCTGCGTCATAGAAGAGGTTCGTCTCCCCCCGGCCGACAGAGATATTGGCGTGCATCCCATTGCCGTTCACCCCAGTGACCGGCTTGGGTAGGAAACTGGCGGTCATGTCGAGCCGGTTCGCCACCTGACGGCAGATGAGCTTGTAGAGCATCACCTGGTCCGCACCGATCGTTGCCTCGACGTACCCATAATTCATCTCGAACTGCGACGGGGCAACCTCGGGATGATCCTTCTCATTGGCGAAGCCCAGCGCGCGTTGCGCCTCCGCAGCGGTATCAATGAAGGTACGCAAAGGGTCCCCCGGCAGCGAGTGGTAGTAGCCGCTCGTGCTGATGAACGCAAATTGGTCGGTATCAATATAGCGCTGTTCAGCATGCCGCCCGTTGAACAGGATGCCCTCGGTCTCGTTGGCGACGTAGCACGTTAAGCCATCAGCCGCGAATCGTTGTGCTGTGTAATCCTTGAGGCGGGCGCGCAGGTCGGAGTGGTACGGAGTGCCGTCCCGCTCCTGCACTTCGCCAAAGACGAGCACTTTCCCCGGCGAGAAGAGATCCGACGGAAGCCAGTAGAAGGCTGACCAGTCAATCCCCAGGCGCAGATCCGATTCCTGCTGCGCGGTGAAACCGCGGATCGAGGAGCCGTCGAAGGTCAGATTGTCTGCGGATTTGAGCAGGAATTTTTTGTCGTAGTCGAGCATGTGCAGCCGGCCTTCGAGGTCGGTGAAGCACACCGTCACCGCCTTTATCCGCTTCTCATCGGCGAGATAGCGCATGCGCGACTCGCGGATTGTGTCCGGATCGGTCCGCGCCGAACGCTCTGCCTTCGCCTGAAGATTGAGTTCCTCCAGTTCATCGTACGAAATCTCCAGAAACTCACGCAGGTTTCCGCTCATCGTGTCTCCTTCTCTCCGTGCTAGACTTATGCCTGCGGCGCGCGCCAACCATACCTGAAATGAGCATACCGACCAAACAATACCCTCTGCTACGTACGATCGGTCGAACAATCCAACGCCTTTTCGTGCATTCGTACAATGATGCGAGCGAGTAAGAGAATGTACCGTGAAATCCCCCGTACGGGTGAGAAACAGACCCTTGTCGCCGTGCTCGGCCCGACAGCCTCAGGCAAATCGGCCCTCGTCCTCAACATCGCGAATGCGTTCTCCGGCGAGATTGTATCGGCGGACTCGCGATTAGTCTACTGCGGCATGGACATTGGCACAGCAAAGCCGACGCCTGCTGAACGCGCACACGTCCCGCATCACCTTATTGACGTGGCGTCTCCCGACGTACCCTACGATCTTGCCCGCTGGAAAGCCGAGGCGACGCAGACGATTGCCGACATTGACCGGCGCGGTCGTCTGCCGCTCCTGGTCGGTGGCACGGCGCAATGGACAACCGCGCTTCTCGACGGCTGGGAACCGCCATCTGTTGCACCCGATCTGTCGTTCCGTGCGGCGATGGAGGAGCGCGCGCGGGATGCGGGCATCGCGCCACTGCTCGCCGAACTCAGCGCGCGTGATCCCGAAGCCGCCGCGCGCACCGGCCCGAATCTTCGCCGCGTCATCCGCGCGTTGGAAGTGATTCGCGCCACCGGTCGGCCATTCAGCGCGCAGCGTGGGCGATCCGCGAAGCCGTATCGCGATCTCCGTATCGGCCTCTCGCTTCCGCGCGACGTGCTCTTTACGCGCATTGACGCGCGCGTGGACGCGATGATCGCCGCCGGTCTTGTGAATGAAGTGCGCGCCTTGCTGGATGCCGGATACGATCCGTCCTTGCCCGCTCTGTCGGGCATCGGCTACCGCCAGGTCGTGGAATACATACAGGGGGGAACAACGTTAAAGACATTGTGCGAGCAGATCAAGCAGGCGACCCATCGGTATGCGCGCCATCAAATGACGTGGTTGCGCCGTGACGAGACCATTGTCTGGCTCGATGCACAAGACGAGCAACGATTGATTGCGGAGGCGACCGAGGTGATCCGGCGCTTCCTGGTATACTGACCGATCACCGAACGAGCAGGCTATTGGGCGCTGCGATTGTTTATCAGGAGGGTATCTCGATTCCCACGACATTGCATCCGACAACACTGCCGACCGAACGCGCTATGCTCGCCGCCGTGCGGTGGAATGAAAATGGCTGGACGACTGACGACTCGCTCGAAGAACTGGCGCGGCTCGCCGAGTCCGCCGATCTCGAAGTCGTCGGCGCGGTCGCGCAGAACCTGTCGCGACCGAACCCGACCTCCTACCTCGGCAAGGGCAAAGTGCAGGAAGTCAAGGCGGCGCGGGAGGAACTACAGTACGACGTGCTCGTCGTTGACGAGGAACTGTCGCCGAGCCAGTTGCGTCATCTTGAGGATACGCTGGACGTGAAGGTGATTGATCGCACCGCGCTGATCCTCGACATCTTCGCGCGCCGTGCCCAGACACACGAGGGGCGTTTGCAAGTCGAACTGGCGCAACTCGAATACCGCATGAACCGTTTCACGCGGATGTGGACGCACCTTTCGCGTCAGACGATGGGCGGCGTCGGTCTGCGCGGGCCGGGTGAAACGCAGTTGGAGGTGGATCGCCGCCGCGCTCAGGAACGTGTGCTGCTGCTGAAGGAGGAATTGGCGGAAGTGCATGGTCATCGCGAGCAATACCGGCAGAAGCGACGCAAGTCGGGTGTGCCGGTCGTCGCGCTCGTCGGCTACACGAATGCGGGCAAGTCCACGCTCCTGAACCGCCTCACCGATGCGGACGTGCTGGCGGA
>JALYUS010000771.1 GCA_030853625.1 Chloroflexota bacterium | reverse complement strand
GATGAATACCATCGCCGACGGCATCGGGGTGCGCGTGCCGGTCCCCGAAGCGCTCGCAGACTTGTATGGTCTCGTGGACGATGCGCTGCTCGTGCGCGACGAGACGATCATCGCGGGGATGCGCCTGCTCCACCGTCATGCTGGGATAGTCGTGGAGCCGTCGGGCGCGGTCGGCGTCGCCGCGATTCTCGAACACCCCGCACTGTTCCGCGATCAACTCGTCGGAACGATCGTCTGCGGCGGTAATCTGACGGTGGAGCAGATGCACGAGTGGCTGTGAATCGCCCCTCGTCGTTCCAAGCCTCATCTCTGTATCGCCTGTCAAATCGCTGCACGCAAAGGAAACACGATGGTGCGGGTATTACCACGGCGGAGTGATGTGCCTACCGAGCAGACATGGGATATCGCGAGTATCTACGTGTCGAATGATGCATGGGCGGAGGCATATGCGGCGGCCAGTGCCGCCGTACCGGAACTTATGCAGTTCCGGGGGAGACTTGGGGAAACGGTCGCGACATTGCGCGATGGATTGCAAATGCGTGATCATCATCGGGCTGAGGTTGGACGCATCCGCGAGTATGCGAACATGCAGTCCAAAAGCGATGTGGGAGATCAGGATGCGGCGACGCGCTTCCAACAGGCGAATGACCTGAGTAGCAGGTTGACAGAAGCGTTGGCCTTCTTTGAGCCAGAACTGCTCGCGCTCGATCCCCACCGACTTCAAACGATGATGGTCGAACTGCCAGAGTTGGCGATCTACACGCACTATTTTGCAGTGCTCCAGCAGCGACGCGCGCACGCGCAACCGGCCGCAGTCGAGCGCGTGCTGGCGGCTGCGTCGAATCTCGCCGCGAATCCGTACCGTACCTATCGGACGCTCGTCAACGCGGAGTTGCCATTCGATACGGTTGTGGATGGGGACGGGGCGACAGTCCGACTCGCACAAGGGAACGTGCGACCGCTCACATACCATCGGGATCGCGCGGTACGCAAGGTGGCATGGGAGGCATACGCCGACGCGCATCTCGCTCTGCACAATACCCTGGCGAACACCCTCATCGGCACGTTCACGCGGAACATCTTCTTCGCTCGCGCCCGCGACTATCCGACCGCGCTCGATGCCGCGCTGGATGCCAGCCACCTGCCGATGGCGGTCTATACCACCCTGATCGCGACATGCCGCAAATACCTGCCGCTCTGGCATCGCTACTGGGAGATCAAGCGGCGCGCCCTCGGCGTTGAGACGCTGCATGGATATGATATTGATGTGCCGATTGTGCGCACCGAGCGCGTCATTCCCTATGATGAGGGGCGGGCTATCGTCTGTGCCGCCCTTGCACCACTCGGTGACGAGTATGCTGCCCTCCTTCGGCGCGGGTTATATGACGAGCGGTGGGTTGACTGGTGCGCGAACGAGGGCAAAGTGGCAGGCGCGGAATCCAGCGGCGTGTACGGGACCCGCCCATTTCTGCTCCTTCCCTACGACAACAGCCTGATCAGCGTCAGCGCGCTCTCCCATGAACTCGGCCACTCCGTGCATTCGGCCTTCACATGGCAGACACAGCCGTATGTTTACGCGTACATGGAAGATTCCATCACTGAGGCGGCGGCGAATGTCAATCAGGCGCTCGTGCGCGCCCATCTGCTGACAACAGCGGATGATCCCGATTTCCAGTTAGAGGTGCTTGGAGAAGCGATGGCGTATTTCCATCGCTATCTCTTCCTCATGCCGGCGCTCTCCCAGTTCGAGTTGACATGCCATGCGCGGCTCGAACGTGGCGAAGGGTTGACCGCCGATGGGATGTCCGCATGCCTGCTCGATCTCTTCCGCGCAGGGTACGGGCCAAGCATATCGCTTGACGCGGCGCGCACCGGTATCGCGTGGGCACAGTACCCGCATCTCTTCCTCGACTTCTACACATACAAGTATGCCCTCGGTATCGCGGCGGCATGCGCGCTCGCGGATGGCGTGCTGCATGATGGGCCGGATGCCGCAGCACGCTAT
>JALYUS010000765.1 GCA_030853625.1 Chloroflexota bacterium | reverse complement strand
GTTCTATGCCACGCCAGCGGGCGCCGAACCAGTACGGGACTTCCTTCGCGCGCTACCAAAAGAGGCGCGTGTAAAATGTGGCGAGTACATGCAAGCGGTGGAATGGAAAGGGTTATCGCTCCCGGCGCACTATCTGAAGAAACGATCGGGTGACATCTGGGAGGTTCGCCCTGACTATGGCGGGAACGAATACCGCCGTTACTTCGGTGTCGTGGATGGTGAAGCGATCTATGTTCATGCGGTGAACAAGAAACGACAGAAGGCGACGGACATCACATTGGCGCAACGCCGGTTCAACGAATGGAAGGTGAAGTGATGGAGAAGAAAAGCGCCCTCGATGATTGGCTCGAAGAAGAGATGCGCGATCCCGAATTTCGGCGACTATGGGAAGAAACGAGTCCGCAGGTCAGTTTCGGCGTCGCCCTCGCGATGATGCGCGAGCAGCGAGGAATGACGCAGCAGGGACTCGCTGATGCGTCCGGCATCGGGCGTTCGGTCATCGCCCGGTTGGAAAACGGCGACCACGCGCCAACGCTGGTGACACAGACAAAATTGGCGCATGCACTCAACGCCCGGCTCGAAGTGTCGCCGAATGGGCAGGTTCGGTTCGTCCCCGTGCGTGCCACAGCAGGCACAGGCGGCGTGCGACGAACACGGAAAGTGGCGACGGCATGACGAAGGCTACTGCTCGCCGACGGCGAGGGCGGTAAATGACGCAGAGGCGAAGTCGAGCATGACCTCCTTCTTCCATGCAGGACGCGAATGCAGACTCGGCGCCGAGGCGGGATTAGCGGTGACGGATACCGGAGGAGTAGCGCGATGTCCTACGATGTGTATGTCAATCTTCACTACGATGACGATGTTGTGCGGCGCATCGTGGACATTGCGCCACGCGTGGATTTCTTCGGCGACGGCGAGACACTGACCTTCGCGCCGAGTGATTTCGCGCTCCACAATGACCGCTTCCGGGGCGCGCCGGAGCATCAATTCATCGTGGAGCAGAGCGGCGGCACACTCGACAGCCACGGCTTCCTCATTATTATCAACCGCGCCGGTCGCTCCCTCGCCCTCCACGACAACGGGCCGGGCGCATTCGATCACGCGCGCGAGACGATCCGTGATTTTACCGCCTGGGTGCGCGCCAGCGTGCCGGGCGCGAAGTTCGCGGTCGCCAGCATCGCCAGCACCGACGGCTACGCCGATTACACCTATGTCGGCGCGATGGGCGGCTGGCAAGTGACCGACGCGGGCGGCATGAAGGCCACTGACGCGGCGATCTGAGCGAATTCTCCTTCTCTGCTATACTCCTTCTGGCAGTACGCATTATGTGTATCCACGATGTATCGTTCGTCGCCGGGGGCGGGCAATGGCGCAAAAGACGATTCGGTTGCCGCGCGCCGAGCGACGGCGGCAGATACTAACGATCGCGGCGGCGGCTTTCGCAGAACGCGGCTTCGGCGGTGTGACGATGGAGGAAATCGCCGCTCGTGTTGGCGTCACGCGCCTCATCCTCTATCGCGCCTTCGCCTCCAAGGAGGATCTCTATCGTGCCATCCTCACCGATACCGCCGCGCGGCTCACCGCCGCGATGATCGAGGCGGTTGCCCTCCCTACCGCGCCGAGTGGTGCGGCCTTGCGCGCCTATCTCGATACCGCTCGCCGGAACTCGGCGGCGTTTCTGCTCCTCTTCACCGGCGCGGCGGACAGCCCGCGCGGCAGCGAGATTGACGCGGCGCGCCGCCAGGTGCGCGAGGAGATAGCACGACAAGCGCTTGCCCAGGCCGCGAAGGAGGGCGTCACCCCCGACCCCTTCTGGTCCCCCCTGATTGCCGAACTCGCCCTCGCCATCGTCGAGCGTGGTACCCAATGGTGGCTGGGCGCTGCCCCCGCCCCCGCTGCGGACGATGCCTTCGTCGAATATCTTCAGCGTGGCGTCGGCGGCATGCTCAATGGGATCGCGGCGGGCCACTTCAATCTTCGTTTTCCCGGTGGCCGCGCCCGCATGTGAGTCTAAACAGAAAAGATGATGCAACACTCTCTGTATCCGGCGCGTTGAGATTGTGGAAAATCGGCAATGCGAGCATCACGACGGTGGCGAGGGCAAAGAGGACGCCGATACTGAGGAAGAGTATTGGCAGGCCGATTGGATCAACGAGGACCGCCCCGATGCCGCGTCCAAGCGGGATGAGCGCGAACGACATCGCCGTGTTAATTCCTTGCACTCGCCCGAGTAGCGCCGCTGGGACCTGCTCCTGCCGGATCGTGGTCGTCAGCGGATTGACCATCCCGACGGCAAGACCGTAGACAAACGTCACGGCGACGAGAGCGACGAACGGCAGACTGAGGGCGAGCGCGCTGAAGGTGAGCGCCCCACCGATCGGGTAGAGAGCGAGGACGCCCAACCGGGGCAGGCGATGCCCGACTGCCGCGAACAGAAACGAACTGACGATGGCGCCCGCGCCGAGCGCCGCAAGGACGGTCCCGAAACTGACCGCCGTCCCGAAGGCGCGCTTTGTGTAGACGGCGAGCAGCAGGGACCACGGCGACTCAATGAGGTTCGTGAAGAGGAAGAGCCAGGTGAAGGCGCGTAGCAGGCGGTGCGCGCTGAGGAATCGCCACCCTTCGGCGAGATCGGCGAAGTACCGGTGGGGCGCCGCGCCGCGCGCGTCGGCGGGAGGGCGACGGGGGATGAAGCCGCCAATCATCAGCGCGGAGAACACGAACGACGCGGCATCGAGCCAGAGGACATTGCTCGCACCAAAGAGCGCGATCAGGATACCCGCGAGCGGCGGCCCAAAGAGGATAGCGAAGCGCGGCATGGACTCCACCAGCGCGTTCGCTCGCTCCAGCCGCATCCCGGCGAGGCTGGCGAGAGCGGGGACGAGGCTCTGCCGCGCGGTATTCCCCGGCGTGTTGAAGAGATTGGCGAGAAAGGTGAGCGCGAGCAACTGCCAGAAGGCAAGCCCTACGGTGTGATAGAGGAGCGGAATGAGCGCGATGGTCGCGCCGCTCGTCAGGTCCGCCAGCACGCTCATGCGCTTGAAGCCGAGCCGGTCCACGAGCGCGCCGCCGAAGACGCCACCGATGATGTAGGGAAGCGTCGCGAAAACCCCCGTCAACCCGGTCTTCGCCGCGCTATTCGTCGTTTGCAAGACAAACCACGGAATCGCGACACTCGTCAGCATGCTCCCGGTCAGTGAAACGATCCCCGCGATGGTGAGGGAGGCAATCGGTGTCCGTTTCGTCGGTATCGCGCGTGCAATCGCCATTCTGCGTTACTCCTTCGTCATCCTGCCTGACGAAGAGCGTATCGCAGGGTATTGATTTTGTCAATGGGGTGATGAATTTTATTGAGGAAGATCGCGGTATACAAGAAGAAAACGGGCAGGTACGTTACCTGCCCGCTGTCTGCTGGTCTACTGGCCTGTTGCTCGGTGCTCGGTGCTCGCTGCCCGCTGCTCGCTAATACTTCGGCAAGGAGGGATCCACGTCGTCGGACCAGGCGAGGATGCCGCCGGTGAGGTTCTTCAGTTTGCGGAAGCCTGCGTCCTTGAGGATGCCGAGCGCCTTCGCGGAGCGGACACCGGAGCGGCATTGCAAGACGATTTCGTCCGCCGAATCGAGTTCGTGCATCCGCGCCGGCACATCACCGAGCGGGATGAAGCGAACATCCGGTTCCTTGATCGTGCCGAGCGCCCATTCGTGCGGCTCGCGCACATCCACGATGACGAGATGCTCGCCCGCATCCAGCCGGGTCTTCAGTTCGCGCGGGGTGATCTCCCACTGCGCCTCCAGATTGACTTCCGGCCCCGGCGTGATGCCGCAGAACTCGTCGTAGTCAATCAAGTGGTGGATCGTCGCGTGCTCGCCGCAGATCGGGCAATGGGGGTCTTTGCGCAGTTTGTACTCGCGGAACTGCATCTTCAGCGCGTCGAAACGGAGCAGTCGCCCGACGAGCGGATCGCCGATGCCGATGATT
>JALYUS010000763.1 GCA_030853625.1 Chloroflexota bacterium | reverse complement strand
GGACAACGCGACGGCAGAACGTCGGTATGTGATGGCGGCCGAGGACATCCGAGAAAAGATTCCGGGCTCATGGGCGCTTTTGGTGAGGCCGTGACCGCAGTAGGCTGACTCTCCAGCTCTTGTCTGTACTGGAGAAAGGCCATTGCCCCGATGCTCACTCGTCTCCTCTTTTCGCGTGTGTCCGGTGTGCGGGTCGACGGTGTATGGCGGGAAGGTCGGACTATCCATGTGGCTGCGGTCACGACGCGGCGCGCGGCCGCATGCCCCCTGTGTGGCCGCCGCGCGACGCGCATTCATAACCGCTACACCCGGACGCTCAAGGACTTGCCCTGCTGCGGCGACCCCGTCGTCATCCATCTCCACACCCGCCGCTTCGTCTGTCGCGTCCGCTGGTGTAGACGGAAGATCTTCACCGAGCGCATCCCGGCATTGGTCGCGCCCTCGGCACGCCGCACGGCCCGGTTGCGGAGCCACTTGCAGCGTGTCGGCTTCGCCCTGGGCGGCGCGCCCGGTGCCCGGCACGCTACCGATCAAGACACGGCAGTCAGTCGGCGCACGCTCTTGCGGCTGATCCGCGCCGCTCCCGCGCCGGGCATCGCACCCGTCACCGTATTAGGCGTCGACGATTGGGCACAACGCAAGGGGCGGACGTACGGCACGATCCTGGTGAATCTCGAGACGCACACCGTGATCGACCTGCTGCCCGACCGCACGGCGGAGACCTTTGCGACCTGGCTATCTGACCATCCGGAGACCGCCATCATCAGCCGGGATCGCGGCGGGGCGTATGCGGAGGGCGCGCGGCAAGGGGCTCCGCAGGCGCAGCAAGTCGCGGACCGCTTCCATCTGCTCAAGAATCTTAGTGAGGTGGTCGAGAGTGTCCTCCGCCGCCAGCATGCGGCACTGCGGGCGAGCGCGAAGGCCGCTGCGGACGCCGCACAAGAGCGGATCGCGGTCGCCACAGCATCCTCTGCCCCGGTCTCGCTCGCCGCCACACCCACACCCGACGCGGAGCGAACGCTCACACGGGGAGAGCGTGACCAACAGATGCGGCGGGCACACCGTCACGCACGGTATGTCGAGGTCATGGCGCTGCACGCCCAAGGCGTCAGCCAGCGCGAGATAGCCCGGGCGTTGCGGATCGGCAGGCGAACGATCCGGCAGTTCGTCCGGATGGGGAGCTTCCCGGAGCGCGCCCCGGCGGCGACACGCAGCACCATCGTGGACCGATATGAACCGTACCTGCGCGAACGATGGAATGCGGGCTGCCAGAATGCGGAGCAGCTTTGGCGCGAGATCAGCGCGCAGGGGTTCGCCGGATCGGTCTCGCTCGTCCGATGCCATCTCGCCCGCTGGCGCGCGGAGCCCGGAAAGCCGGGGCGCATCGGGAAGGTGCCGCGCACGACGCACACCGTCGTTCCACCGGCCCGCCGCGTCTACTCCGCGCGTCAAACCGCGTGGCTACTGCTGCGGGATCCCGCCGATCTCGATACGGACCAACAGCGCTATTTGGAACACCTCGGCGACTGCTGTCCCGAGAGCCGCCGCGTGCAGGCGCTTGCGCGGGATTTCCAGTCGCTGATCCGCACTCACGACCCCGCCGCATTGGCATCGTGGTTGGAGGTCGCTCAGGGCTGTGGGATCGCCGAACTGGTCGGTTTCGCGGAGGGCATCCGGAGTGATCGGACGGCGGTGGAGGCGGCGTTGACCCTGCCATGGAGTCAAGGCCAGACGGAGGGGCAAGTGAATCGGCTCAAAGTGGTCAAGCGGACGATGTATGGGCGGGCGAAGTTCGATCTGCTCCGGCAGCGGATGCTGCACGTCGGATGAGACGCGGAAGCGGCCTCACCAAAAGCGCCCATGAGCCCATTTCTCAGTCGCGTATACATGAGCCAGTCCGTCCCCGTCATTTGACTCAATAGCAGGTCGCGCGCATGAGGCGTCGGGGTTCCAACCGACGCTGCGCCACCGCAACCGACGAGCACGAGCGCAACGAGTACACAG
>JALYUS010000722.1 GCA_030853625.1 Chloroflexota bacterium | reverse complement strand
GATGACCGGGAGACGCTGACGCTGATGTGTCGGGCCGTGAGCGAGGGCTTCGCTGCCTTGCGCCACCAGCATGTCCGGGGTCTTCCCCGCAACCTCGCCCTGTTGCATCGTTCGCTGCTGCGCCCGTTCGCCATCCGTTATTGGGCGCGAACTGTGCTTCGCAGCACACACTCGCCACGCTGAACCGGAGATGCAAGCACTCGGGGATGCGGTGATTGCCCGTGTTGGACAATCACCAAGGGCGCAGTACCTCCACCGGCTCCTGGACCAAAGACCTCGAATGCCAAAGTGATAAGATTGATAACCCGTTACGACTCGTACAAGAAAGGGAAGGGCGCGATGGAGAATCATCTACAGCGTATCCAAGAGACCCGATCCGGCATCGAGAATGGCTGCACCAGCCTCCCTGCCGACTAGATGGACAGTCCGCTCGCGCGACCGGGCACGATGCTCGCGATACGCGAGGAGGGGACAGGGCCGCCTGTCCTCTTCCTCCATGCCCTCGGCGCCTCGTCGCGCTACTTTGCGGGGCGTCTGGGGACGCTCCCCGTGCACCACCACTGCGTCCTGCCGGATCTCCTGGGGTTCGGACGCTCGCCCAAACCGGACGCCGCCTATACCATCGATGATCACCTGACCGCGCTCGCGGGGATGCTTGAACGGTTCTGCCTCACCGAGCAGGCGATTGTCCTGATTGGCCATTCGCTCGGCGCGATCCTCGCCGTCGAGTACGCAGCCCGATTCCCTGACCATGTGCGCGGCCTGGTTCTCCTCTCCCTGCCGCTCTACCACAGCCGGGAAGAAGCGCAAAGATACATCATCAAAAACGGGCAGTGGATGGCCAAGGTCACGGTACTCAACGGCGGTGTCGCCCATGCCATCCATGTGGTTATGGCGACCTTCCGGCCGCTCATTGCGATGCTCGCCGGTCGCCTGACAAAGAACGTGCCGGCGGTGGTCGCCGAGGACGCCATCCAGCACACATGGGCGTCGTATTCGCGCACGCTCGACCACTGCGTCCTCTCCCACGACCTCACGCCGGCGCTGCGGGCGCTGCCGCCGATCCCGATCCTCGCGCTGCACGGAGATGCAGACCCGGCGGCGCCACTGCCCGCAGTCCAGGCACTCAGCCGGCAGATGCCCGCGATGACGCTCCAAGTCCTGCCGGGGCAGCATCATATCTTCCTGACGCAGCATCCCGCGTGCCTCACGGCGATCACGGGCTTTCTCACCGCACTGCCATACGACCAGTCAACTGCCTGACAGATACCTCGCCGGGGTATCTTGTGACGGAGGTAGATCAGATGGCAGGATCACTCGGCGCTCTTGGCGACGCACGTAAAACCGCCCTCGACAGTGGAATGACCCCACGCGATGACGCAGATTTTCGATGACCTTGATCTCCTCCTCAGCCGTGCATCGGACGATGTGCAGGACGTGTACGAGCATGCCGGTCCCCGGTCGCGCCCGTTCTGCCAGTGCAAACGGCCCTGACGGCAATAACGCTGGACGTTGTCACGGTTTTGGCACACTCCTTCTCCGGTTGACGCGTCTCTGACGTGCAACGCAGCCTACTCTGAGCAGAGACGGGTACGAGTGCGACGTCGGAACGGCGTGTTGCAGTGATGGCCCATGGTGAGTTGAACGCGGTACTGTAGCAGAGAGTGTGATTCTTATCACAGGGCATCAGAATCTCTTACGCTACGGTTACAACCAAGGAGGTCTGGTATGAAGCGATTTGGACGGCAAGGAATCGTCGCGATCACCCTGCTCGCGCTCGTCCTGCTGATCGGCACCGGTGCGGCGCTCGCGCAGACCTATCCGGGCATGATGCACGGCTGGCGCGCAGGCACGCCGCAAACCGGCGGCATGATGAACGGTAGCGGTCCCGGCGGGTATGGGGGCATGATGGTCGGGTACGGGCCAGCGGTGCGTGGCTACCCCGGCATGATGGATGGCAACGGCGTCGCACCCAGTTCCGGGATGATACCCGGCTACGGCCCGATGGGCGGCGTCGCGAGCGCTGGCACCGGGCAGCCGGTGACGAGCCTCGATCAGGCGCAGCAGGCGGTCCAGGCATATGTCGATCGGTACGGCAACGCCGATCTCACCATCGATGAGGTGATGGAGTTCCAGCAGAACTTCTACGCGATCGTCAAGGAGAAGAGCAGCGGTATCGGCGCCTTCGAAGTGCTCGTCGACAAGCAGACCGGCGCGGTTTTCCCCGAATATGGGCCAAACATGATGTGGAACACGAAATACGGGATGATGCGCTGGCAGAACGGCGCGACGCAGCCGATGGTCGTCTCGGCGGATCAGGCGACGAAACTCGCCTCAGACTGGTTGGCGCAGAATCAACCGGGCATGGCGACGGAGCCACCGAACGCCTTCTACGGCTACTACACGTTGCACATCCTCCAGGACGGCAAGGTGACGGGGATGCTCTCAGTGAACGGCTATAGCGGGACCGTCTGGTCCCACACATGGCATGGCGCGTTCATCCAGATGAAGGAGGCCGGCGCCTAAACGAGCCGGAGCACCGAGCGTCGGGACGAGTAAAGATTCTTCCACCCGCAACGTTTGCGGCACAGTGATTGTATAAGAATCTCGGTTTGGCCGAGAAGGGAGAAAGTCCGATGATGAACTACGGCGGTTGGGGTTGGGGCTGGGGCATCGTCTGCATGGTCGCGGTCATCGCCATCATTGCCGTGGTCGCCTGTGCCATCACAGCCTCGACACACAAACGGGAATCATCCGGTGACCGCGAGGCGTCGCGCCCCGATGCGCTCGCAGTGTTGGAACGGCGCTTTGCCAATGGCGACATTGACGAGCACGAATACTCGCGGCGGCGCGAACTCCTCACACAGAACTGATACCCCTGCAACCGGAGAGATGGGGAGGGGAGAGGAAAGACCGGGAAGCATTCCGCCGTCTTCACGCACCATGCATGACGCATTCTAACGGTGATCCGTCCGGTAGCACTCCTGTACCGGGTCGTGCCCCGCACAACGGAATAATACTTGCGGCACCTGCCTCAGAAACGGTGTAGTGGAGGTGATTCCCCCCATGGAACAGCACGACGACCGCGAATGTCTCCGCCGACTGCGCACGGCATTCAACGACGCTCACGCCGTGGGAAATCATGTCCGGGGGATGATGATCGTGCGGGAAACGACCGCACTGATCGCACGGATGCGCCGACACATCGAGATCGTGCGCGATGCCAACACACCGAGGGAAGCGGGGAGGCAGGAGTGAAGAGCGATCCTACC
>JALYUS010000698.1 GCA_030853625.1 Chloroflexota bacterium | reverse complement strand
CGCCTCAGCGCCTGCCAACACAGGCGTGGCCCGGTACCGGGGGCAACCGACCGACGATTCTCCGGCAGTGTGCCGGACCGAAGAGGTAATTCACGAACGGTCACGCCCACAGGCTCACACCGATCGCCTGCTCGCTGCATGGACGGGAGACCTCGCTACTGCATTCTCCGGCGTCGTCAGGGCCGATTATCGGCCACTAGCGGTCCGCGCGCAAGTGCAGGTGATCGTCGCAATCGTCTCGCGCGACAATGACCGGAAAGGCCGCAACCAAACGGGATGATCGTTCGTTCTTTAAAGCGAACGATCGCGCGTTTGGCGCATCCCTGTCTCGTAAACGTACGATTCTGTACGGACACTCGCACCGCTGTCGCAGTCATGCCGCATCGCCGCCCGCTGGGGTGGCCACGAAGGAGTACATGCATGGACGGGTCCCGGGGGCTTCGCTCTTTCTTTCGTCTGCTCGTTGGCCTGGCCGTCATCGCCGCGCTGTTGCCCGCCGCGCTCACAGCGAGCGCCGCGCCGCCGCCACTCTATGCCCGCCCGACGGGGCACACGATCCCCGCCGCCTTCCGCCCGTTGTGGGAGCAAACCGGCGGCGCGGGCGGCCTCGGCTGGCCGCTGAATGAAGCGACGACGACGAACGGCGTCACCGAGCAATGGTACGCGGCCGGACGGATCTTCCAGCGTGCGATTGGCGCGCCGGAACTTGCCGCGATCGGCAAGGAGGTTGCGCAGGCCCACTCCCTGCTCACCACCGACGCCTTTAAACCGCACGTCAAACCGCCCGGCCCCGTGCCCACCGGCTCCGCCTATGGCGCGACGACGGGCCATTGGGTCGCCAATGGCTTTTACACGCTCTGGATGCAAAAAAAGGCGCTCCTCGGCGATCCGATCTCGGAGGAACTGACCGAGAATGGAGCGACCGCGCAGTACTTCCTCTATGGCCGGCTGGAACTCGATCCCGCCGCCAACAATGTCGCCCGTGTCACGCAGCTCGGTATCCTCGGGCATGGCCCGGCCGATCCAAGCGTCAACGCACCGGACGGCGCGGATCAGATCGGCGACGCGCCGATCCATGATATTCAGGGCGTCACACCGCATCAAGGCCACTGGGTGCTCGTCAATCTCGCCCAGCAGCATCTCTGGGCATTCGACGGCATGAATCTCGTGCAGGAACTCGATGTCTCGACCGGGACCGATGCTCATCCGACGCCCGTGGGTTCG
The DNA here is from genome assembly GCA_030853625.1 of Chloroflexota bacterium. Taxonomy (GTDB): domain Bacteria; phylum Chloroflexota; class Chloroflexia; order Thermomicrobiales; family JALYUS01; genus JALYUS01. Next base: position 2,590 of record JALYUS010000698.1, on the reverse strand, counting down.
TACTGGGTTCAGCAACGCTTCCTCTCACAGGAGATGATCGGCCCCGGTTACGATCTGCCGAATGTGCCATACGTCCAGTACTTCGGTAACGACCAACTCTCGTGGGGTGAGGGGTATTCTCTCCACGGTACGTACTGGCACCACAACTGGGGCCATCAGATGTCGCATGGCTGCGTCAACCTGCCGACCGATTTTGCCGCCTGGCTCTGGGATTGGGCCAATGTCGGCACGCCCGTGGAGATCATTGCCGGGTGACCGCGCCGATGCCGACGCGTCACCTCCACTGGGATACGTGCTACAACGCGCGCGATCTCGGCGGCCACGCGACCGATAACGGCGCGACGACCCGCTGGGGTGTGCTGGTGCGCGCGGATTCGGTTGGGCGGCTGAACGCGCAGGGGCGCGCCGCGCTCGAAGCGTACGGCGTCCGCACAATCATTGACCTGCGCCTTCCCGTCGAGGTGCGCGATGAACCAAGCCCCTTCACCGATCACGCCACGATCGCCACCTGGTATCTCCCGCTCGATCCCAACGACCGGCTGGTCAGCAAGGCCGTCATCGCGCAGAAGGAGACAGGGCTTTCCTACACGGCGGCGATGAATGCCGCCTATCTCTCGACCCATCAGGCCCCGATCGCCGCTATCATGCGGACGGTCGCGGACGCGCCGGACGGCGGGATTGTCATCCACTGCCACGCGGGGCGGGATCGCACGGGCTTGATCGTAGGCCTGCTCCTCGGTATCGCCGGTGTGCCTGCCGCGACGATCAGCGCGGACTACGCCCTCAGTTTCTCGGCGCTCTCAGAGACGATGGACGCCACACTCGCGCATATCGAACGCGCCTACGGCGGCATCGCCGCCTATCTACATGCCATCGGTGTGACGGACGGCGAGATCGCCCGCATCCGTCATCGCCTCCGCACGGATGAGCCGCCCGAACGGTAGTGCGATAGGTACTCGCAGTAGCGGCGTCGCTCCCCTTTCCCATCGCCGGTGCTGACGATCACGATGCCGCGTTTCGGCACCCGCTTCTCCCCCCGATCCGCCGGCAGTATCTCGACATGAGTGAGCTGGCGCCGCTCTTTCGGCAGGAGGCGCTGATGACGCTCGTCAGATGAACAACAGGCGTGGAGGAAAGGACAGAACTTCCGGGACTTGACCAGCGATTGCCCTGACTACCGTCTCGTTCGTCTACTGTCTACTGCGCTCTATCGGGTACAATACACTCCGCGACGACGATACAAGGAGGTTGCAATGTGCCATTTCCACAACGATTTGCCAACGATTGAGGATGGTGAGGATCAGTATATCCTCGATACGCCGGTACTGCGCGACTTCATCGCGGCGGTTAATACCGCCCGTGTGGCCGCACCGAACGACGCGGCGGCGATGGAGGCGATCCGACCGCACTTCGCCGCCCTGCTCGCGGACCCGGACTGGCTCCCGCCGGAATACCAGGAACCGGCGACGCAGAGCGGCATGGGCGCGAACACCGGGATGTGGCTGTTATATCGCGCGGGCGACGGCAGCCTCGCCTTCTCCGCTCTCGTCCTCGCGCCGGGGCGGGAAACACCCGTGCATGACCATCTCGCGTGGGGGCTTGTCGGCCTCTATCGGGGCGAGCAGGATGAGATCGTCTACCAGCGGCGGGACGACGGCACGCGCGATGATTACGCGGACCTCGACGTGGCGGAGCGGCACGCTCTGACGCCCGGCGACTTCTACACCCTGCTGCCGGAGAACGACATCCACCGCGTCCGCACGACCTCGGACATCACCTCAGTGTCCCTCCACCTGCTCGGCAACGACAATGGCTGCATCGCACGGCGGCAATACGTGCCGGATGAGAAGATCGCGCGCCCCTTCCGTAGCGGCTACGTCAACATCATCTGCGCCGAAGGCGAAGCCCGCGCCACCCCGACATGGGACGACGTACATGCGTCGTTGGAGCGGTTAGCGGTGTAACGCCCGTACCCCCTTTCTCAGCAGCGAGCAAGGGGGGTACGGAGCACAGCAGAGGAGAGGGCCGGAAGAATCGTTTATTGAAGGGCGCGGCTGCCGAGTTCGTGGAGCGGCGTGCCAGTCGGTGTGCGCCGCAGGGCCGCTTCCTGCTCCGGAGTGATGCGGGTATCTTCGGTCTGGATATGGTCAATATCCCGCCGCATAACGTAGAAGCGGTCGCTCGTGTCGTCCCGGACAGACTCGACGGCACCCGCGTACATCCAGCGGTAGATCGTCGGGCGCGCGACGCCGAGTCTGTCTGCCGCCGCACCGATGCTCATCAGGTCGTCGCGGTCCACGCTGCGCCACTTCGCCTGCGAGAGCATCTTGCCGAGCGGCTCCGTCCAGAATGGATGCTGCACCTCATAGGTATCCGCACCGGCCGGCCAGAGGAGCAAATCGAGGATCGCCCGGACGGACTGGAAGACCTGTTCCGCTGGCACACGCTCCTCGCCGCGCGCAATGCGGGCGAGCCGCTGCAAATCCTGCCCCAACGGGCCGGAGCGCAACTGCTCCACCGATACCGTCTCCGGCGCGATACCGGTCAGATGCCGGTGATAGCGGTGCAACTGACTGTGGATCAGCCGCAG
>JALYUS010000691.1 GCA_030853625.1 Chloroflexota bacterium | reverse complement strand
GCACCGCTCGCGCCGCTTGCTGGTGCGGTGGGAGAAGAAGGTGGAGAACTACCTGGCCTTTGTCCATCTGGCGTGTGCGCAACTGCTCTTCTCCAAGTCTCTCCGGGTTTCCGGATAAGCTCTTAGTCCTTCTGGAGGAGCGCCGCGACGATAAAGACGAGGATCGCCAGCGCCGGGATGACCGCGACGGAGACGGCCGCCGCCTCGCCGAGGCGCTGGCTCGCCAGGCCGAAATAGGCGAGGACTGGTAAGACCATCGTCGCGTCGGACGGCCCGCCCTGCGTCATCAGCCAGATATTCTCGAACGAGTTTGCTGTCCAGATCGAGGAGAGCAGCGCGACGACGAGGATGACGTGCCGGATGCTTGGCAGCGTGATGAACCAGAAACGCTGCCAGGCGTTTGCGCCGTCCGTTTTCGCGGCCTCGTACTGCTCCTGCGGCACGTTCTGCAAGGCCGCGAGGAAGGAGATGCACCAGAACGGGAAGCCGCGCCAGACGGTCGCGATAATCACGGCGGGCATCGCCGTGGACTTCTGACCGAGCCAGTCAATGATGCCGGCGTGGATGTGCGTCTGCGTGAGGATCAGATTGAAGCCGCCGCCGATCGGCAGGAACAAGAGCCGCCAGGTGAGGAACGCGACGAAGCCCGGCATCGCCCACGGCAGGAGGATGAACGAGCGAAACATCCCACGGGCGCGCAACTTCTCATTGAGCAGCAATGCGAGGCTGAGGCCGATGACCAGTTTCAGTCCATCAGAGACGAGCACGAGCGTCAGGGTGTTCGTCAGCGCGCGCTTGAATGAGACGAAGTTCCACAGGTAGCGGAAGTTCTGGAATCCCACCCAATGTCCGGCGTTGCCGACAACGCGGCTGGTAAAGGAGATGACGATCGCATAGAAGAACGGATACGCGACGAGCGCGAGCAGCACCGCGCAGACCGGGATGACGAGTAGATACCCGGTCAGCGAACCGCGCCGCGCGAATGTCCAGAACGGCCGCCGACCGGGGAGTGCTGAGGACTGCGGGGACCGATTGGGCGGCATGAGTACTGAGTTGCCTTGCTGAACCACCATAATGACCCTTACCCCGATACGTAGAGACCGGAGGGCGGTTGTACCTCGGCGCGACCGCCCCGACGCGCTGCCTACTGACACCGACTACTGTCTACTTGTATTTGGCATAGATGGCGTCGCCGGCCTTCTGCGCTTCAGCGATTGCCTTGTCGAGGTCGTACTTGTCAATGACGACGCGCTGGATCATCTTCGGCACGATGTAGTTATTGTTGAAATCCGCGTAGGCCGCGTTATTCACATCCGGGAAGGCGGGCGCGGTGCCGTTGACGACGAGATCCGCGAGGCCGATATGGACCGGATCAGTCTTGAACAAGTCGTACGTCGTCTCGTCCTGGAGCACCGGGCCGTAAATGGCGAGCGGATAATACTTCTGCGTGAACTCCTTGTTGGCGAGGTATTCAAGCAGGGCTTTCGCCGCGTCTGCATTCTTGCTCGATTTCGGCACGCCCCGGATGGCGGGCGAACTCGGCGACACGAGCATCTTTGGGCCGCTCGGCATGGCAGAGTACAAGGTGTTGTTGAGCAGGTCTTTGTCGTTGGCGCGCATCCAGACCGTGACACTCCCCGTATTCTTGATGAAGACGGCCTGCCCGGCCTGGTAAGCGTTATTATCGCCCGCGCCGTCCCACGTCGTGACACCGGGCGGGAACTGGCCCTTATTATACTCGCCCGTCACCCACTGGAGAAAGGCTTTCGTTTCGGCGGAGGTAATCGTGCAGACCTTGCCCGCATCATCCGCGACGCGCCCGCCCCAGGATTGCATGATGTACACCATGTCGTTGCCGTCGCCGACGTTTGAAATCGCGAACGCCATGCCATAGAGCGGTGACTTCGTCACCTTCTCCGACATGTCACTCAGTTCGGTCCAGGTCTTCGGCGCGTTGTTGAACCCGGCCTTCTTCAATACGTCCGTGCGGCGAAAGAGCACGTTGCCGCCCATGCCATACGGGATGCCATTGTGCGTGCCGCCGAAGAATTTCGGATCCACAGCAGTATCAACCGCTTTCAGCCAGCCGCCGTGCGCCTTGCCGATTTTGGCATAGGTATCATCGAGCGGCAGCAGTTGATTCTGGTTCGAGAGCAGGAGCAGCAGGTCGGTCCCCATGTCGAGGGCATCCGGCATCGTGTTCGATGTGACTGCCGCCGCGACCTTCTGGTTCGTCTCGTTCTGGTTAATCATCACCACGTCAATGCTGATCTTGTTCTGCGTGCCCCAATCCTTGATCGTCTGGACCTGCAAGGCGTTTGCGTCATC
>JALYUS010000682.1 GCA_030853625.1 Chloroflexota bacterium | reverse complement strand
GATGACGCGCGTGCGGGCATCCGGGAATTCCAGGAGCGCCGCGCCGATCGCCGCGCCCTCGACAGTTGCGGCGTGATCCGCGAAGCCGGGCGCGTCCTCGACGGCGAGACCATAGCGTTTGAACTGGTCGCGTGTCACGGTCATCACCGCCAAGTGGCCGTTGCAGGTCAACTGGATGCCCATGAGCGCCTCACCGAGCAGACGGATCTTCGCGACGGACGTATTTTCGTACATTTCCGCGTAGAGCCGTCGTTCGTCCGCGCCCTGATCGGCGAGGTCGGCGACGATGCGGTGCGCCTCGGCATTCGTGTTCGGGAAGCGGAACGCGGCGGTATCCGTGACGATGCCGAGGTAGAGCCAACTCGCCTCCTCGGCTGTCACGCTCCGCGTGAGAAGCAGGATGAGTTGGTACGTGAGCACCGCTACCGCTGTCGCCTGTGGATCAATCACAGGGATATCCACCGCAAGCGCCGCATGCGGATGATGGTCGAGGCAGATGACCGTGCATTGCTTCGCCGCCTGGCGAGCGGCAATCGCCGTACCGGGCGCGCCGACACGATCCCAGCCCGAACTCGTATCGAGTACGACGACGACATCCGCCTCCGGCAACGGATCATTCGCGCCATAGACTTTCGCCCGCATCGCCGCATCAATGTATTGATACCGCTCCGGGATCGCGCAGCCGAGCGCGATTGCAGCCGGAATGCCGATCCGCTCCAATGCGGAGGCGAGGGCGAGCGACGAACCGAGGCCGTCCGCGTCCGCACCGAGGTGGGTCGTAATCAAGACGGTGGTCGCCTCACGCAGGCGCGTTGCCGCCTGCCGCAACGCAGCGCGGCGGGTCAGACCGATCGGCGTCGTTACCCGGGCGGTCATGCGTACCTTCTCTCGTCGCGGCAAACCCTGCTGATCGTGGTCATAGTGAGCATTCATGCCCTTCCATACGCAACTGACATGCCAGAAACGCCGAATAAAGAGAAAGGACTATGGCCCAAGTATACCATGCCGCCAGGCGCCGAGTAGGGGCGGCGGCGCCAGTATCGCATCGTGCGCTTGCTATTTCCTTGATGGCTTGGTATCGTAGGAAAACTCACACAAGCCACTTGTGTTACGGTCAATGTTGCGGGTCTCGCTGCACAGAAGAAGGAGCGGACACAGATGTTGCCGACTTCACGCAATGCGCCGCGTCGCGCGCGTCAGCGGTGGATCGTCACGGTACTACTGCTCGCCACACTCCCATTCGTCAGCGTGCGGACGGCGGCGACGAGGGTGGTCTATACCGCGACGACGGTAACCGCGTTAATCAACGACATCACTGCTGCCAACGCTAGTCCGGGGCAATATACGATCAATCTCACGCCGGGTAATCTCTATATCCTGAGCATGGAAACGGCGACCGGCAGCGGAATCGGCCTACCCGCCATCGCCTCTGGAGTGGACCTGACAATCGTCGGGAACGGCGCGACGATTCAGCGAAGCACGGCGAGCGGGACGCCGGACTTCCGCATCTTCGTCAATGGTAGTAACGCGACGCTTCGGCTGAACGTGCTTGCGGTGCGGAACGGATCGGCCGTTGGTGCCGAGGGTAAAAACGGGGTGCCGGGCGCCGTCGGCGCTGATGGCGGTTCCGCTGTCGGCGGTGCGATCCTCAATTATGGGATGTTAATCGTCTCGGGCAGCACATTCGCGAACAACCATGCGGGCGGCGGCGCGGGCGGCAATGGCGGTAAAGGCGCGGATGGGTCGCCTGCTGGTATGGGAAGATATGGTGGCAATGCGGGCAATGCCAGCGGAGGTGCGATCAGTAACGTCGGCAGGCTTACCATAACGGGCAGCACCTTTTCCAGTAACACCGCGCTCGGCGGTGCGGGCGGCACGGGCGGGGATGGCGGGAATGGTAGCGGTAGCCCCGGCGGGAAGAGCGGTTCCGCAGGCACGGGCGGCGGTGCCACCGGCGGCGCGCTGAGTAACAGCGGAACAATGGCGGTGACGAACAGCACGTTCGTTGGCAATACGACGACCGGTGGCGCGGGCGGCAATGGTGGTCAGCCCGGAAGCGGCTCGGGAACCGCCCCATCGGGGGATGGTGCGAGCGGCGGCGGCGGCCAGGGTGGCGCGATTGCCGACGCCACCACTGGCGCGCTCGCCCTGACGAATAGCACACTCACCGCGAACAGCGCCGTGGGCGGTGCGGGCGGTATGGGCGGCGGGGTGACGGTTGCCACCGCAGCCGGTTCGGGCGGTGGTCTGCGCACGGAAGGTGTCAGTGTAACCGTCACGAATACGATCCTCGCGGCGAATCCCGCGTTCAATGACGGCAACTGCGGTAATGCCGTGATGGACGGCGGCTACAATCTCGATTTCAACTCAACCACGACGTGCAATTTCCGGGATCATGTGCAATCGGGCGATCCGATGCTCGATGCACTCATGAATCATGGTGGCCCGACGCAGACAATCGCGCTTCGTGCTGGGAGCGCGGCGATCAATCACGGCAACGTAATGACCTGTGCCGGAGACGGCGGGCGGTGTGGACCAACGCGGGCTGCCGCGTCCGGTCGGTCAATGCAGCATCGGCGCGTTTGAGCCGCAGGCAATGCCGACCCTCACGGCGATGAGTCCGACGTCCGGCCCCATCGCGGGCAGGTCGAGCGTCACGCTGTTCGGCGCCGGGTTTCTGCCCGGTGCGACCATCGCCTTCGGCC
>JALYUS010000667.1 GCA_030853625.1 Chloroflexota bacterium | reverse complement strand
CAACAGGCGAGGCGGTGGACCGGATCACCATCCGTCCGCCGTAGGCTTCCCGGATACCCTCCGGCAGTCCGGGGCCGTCGCGGTTCGTCGCCCGGACCCGCAGCAATGCTGTTCAGCGATGCCGTCGTGATGCGTCGGGCGCGAGATCGTGGACGATTGCGTCGACCGTATGGTACAGGAATGGAGCGACAGATGAGGCGACCGACCATGCGCATGAAACTGGGAGCAACGGTGCAGAGCATCGCACTGGGTGCGACGGTGCGGAGCGCCGATGGCGAAGAAGTTGGGACGATCGATCAACTCGTCGTCGATGCGCACACACAAACCATCGAATCGTTCATCCTGCGGACCGGGCGATTCTACAATCACGATTATGTCGTGCCGATCGAGACGATCTCGCGCGAGGATGCCGACCATACCCTCCATCTCGCCTTCACCGCCGCGCAGGTGCGCACGATGCCCGAGTTCGCGCAGCAGAACTTCGTCGTCGCCGAGAACACCGAGCAGACGGAGTGGCGCTATCTGATCCCCGCCGGGCAGACTGGCGGTGGCGGGGTGGTCCTCCCGACGCAGGGCGGCTCGTCCGGCGGCGGAGCACGGGTGTACGATCCCGGTGGCGATGGCTTGTTTGGGGTCGAAGACCCGACCGATGAGACCGTGATGACCGAGAGCAACCTCGGCGTGTGGGACTATCGCGTGGGCACGGGCACGAAGGTGGTCACGCGGGACGGCCACACCGTCGGCGCGCTGCACACGGTGGAGATCGACGCGGATGGCAAGCCGACGGGAATCGTGGTGGTGTCCGGGCTGCTGCACCATGACCATCGCGCGATCCCGCTCGCACAGATCCACTCAGCGGACGCGGAACACGTTGTCCTTACCCTGACCAGGGATGCGTACGAGGGCATGGCGGTATAAATCATGCGGGCATTCTTTCCCTGCCAGGGAGATGCGCTTCTTCCTGAATGACCACGGGGGTGCGACGGTATCCAGAAGCGTTGTCGCCTCTTCGCCACGCCTGTCGCTGTCTGCCCGCGTGTGTACCTGGAGAAAGAGAGCCACGATGTCCCGCCATATCCTTGTCCCACTCGACGGCTCGCGACTCGCGGCCACCGCTGTCCCCTACGCCCTCACCCTTGCTCGCGCCGCCGATGCGCGCATCAGCCTCCTCGCGGTCGTCGCATCTCCACCCGAGCATGCCGGCCTGCCGAGCGCCGCCGCGCAGGAAGGCGACGAACGGCATGTCACCGAAAGCACTGCCTATCTGGAGTCGGTTGCCGTCGCTATGCGCGCTGAAGGCCGCACCGTCACGACGGTTGTCCGTCACGGCAACCCCGCAAGCGAGATCCTCGCCGCGAGTGAGGATGAGGGATGCTCGCTGATTGTCATCAGTACCCATGGCCGGACGGGACTGGATCGTATCCGCATCGGAAGCGTCGCACAACATGTGCTGCGCCACGCCATCATTCCGACCCTGGTGGTGCGACCGGGTAACGACGCACCTACGGAAGGCGCGGCGGCGATCTCCGGGGTCACTGTGACGCTCGACGGCTCGGCGTTGGCAGAGGAATCGCTGCCGGTCGCGACGCGGATCGCCACCACACTTGCGATCCCGCTGACGCTGCTGCGGATCATCCCGAGCCTCACCTCGCTCGCGAGCGCCGGATGGGGCGCCGGGTACGCCGCCTACTATCCTGTCACCGACGAGATGGAGGCCGACGAAGACCAGGGGGTCAAGAAATACCTCGAAGCGGTCGCGACACGCCTGCGTGCGCCGGGGCTGGATGTTCAGACCGCTGGGAACACAGTGTGACAAGCCGTGCCGCAGAAATGATCGCGGCAGCCCTGGCGAAGCAGCCAACGGGAATCGCGGTGATGGCGAGCCACGGACGTGGTGGCGTGCTGCGCTGGGCGCTCGGCAGTACGGCGGAAGAGGCGCTCGATCAATCACCGTGCCCCATCCTCATCGTCCGGGCGGGAACAACCGCAGTGGGGTCTGAGGATATCCATGCCTCCGTCGGGCGGGACACCGGATAGCACGACGCCGACGATACGAGGGGAAGCGCCATGATCGCGATGAAACATGTGTATGCGCCTACTGCCGAGACCGGTGACGATACGAAATACCCGCACCGGATTGGTGCGGATCGGCGACAGCGCGGAGCGCGCGACGGCGGGAAGGAGCAGAGATGCGCATCTTTCTGGACACTGCCAACATCGATGAGATTCGCGAAGTGGCGCGCTGGGGCATTCTGAGCGGGGTGACCACCAACCCCACGTTGGTGAGCAAGACCGCCGGCAAGAGCCATGAGGCGGTGATTCAGGAGATCGCGGCGATCGTGGGCCGTGACATCAGCGTCGAGACGGTGAGTCTGGATACTGCGGGCATGCTGGAAGAGGCACGCCGCTTCGCCGTGTGGCACCCCGCCGTCGTCGTGAAGGTGCCGTCAACGCCCGACGGCTGGGCGGCCGTCGCGCAACTCAAAGCGGAGGGCATCCGCACGAACGTCACGCTCTGCTTCTCGGCGAGCCAAGCGCTCTTCGCGGCATTGGCCGGGGCGTACATCATCAGTCCGTTCGTCGGGCGGCTGGATGACATCGCCGTGGACGGCATGCAGGTGGTGCGGGACACCGTCGAAATCTATCGCCAGCATCAGCTGTCGACGCAGGTGCTGGCGGCGAGCATCCGTGGCCCGCGCGACATCATCGCGGCGGCGAAGGCGGGGGCGGACATCGCTACGGTGCCGTACAAGGTGCTGCAGCAGGCGGCGAAGCATCCGCTGACGGATGCAGGGCTCGAACAGTTCCTTGCGGACTGGCAGACGTTCACCAGCCGGGCGGTGGAGGGCCACGCCG
>JALYUS010000239.1 GCA_030853625.1 Chloroflexota bacterium | reverse complement strand
GGACCGAGTTCCAGACCCGCTACGAGCGCGAACTGGCGACCCCGGCAGCACAGGCGATCCTCGATGATCTGACGGAACGGGCGCGGCACGGCACGGTCACGCTCGTCTATGCGTCGCACGCGGGCGAGATCAGTAACACCGCAGTCCTCCTGCGACTGATCCAGGAACGCCTCGCGCATACGCACGGCAAGCGCGCATCCGCCTGAGTCTGTGCCGGGGCCGACTGCACTGCGGCGCGAGGGGGATCAATGCCACACTACAGCTATCTGCTCATCGGCGGCGGGATGACCGCTGACGCCGCGACGCAAGGGATTCGCGAAGTGGACCCAACTGGCACGATTGGTCTGATCGGATCGGAACCCGTGTCGCTGTACAACCGACCGCCACTCTCGAAGGGCTTGTGGAAAGGCGACTCCCTGGAGAGTATCCGGCGTGCAACGGCCGAGCGCGGTGTGGTGATGCACCTCGGGCGCACCGCGCGGGAGCTCGATCCGGCGGGCAAGTGCGTCACGGATAACACCGGGGTAGTCTATACCTACGACAAGCTCCTGTTGGCCACGGGCGGGACACCCCGGCGTCTTCCCTTCGGGGGCGACGAGATCATCTACTACCGCACAGTGGCCGACTACGAGCGTTTGCGTGCGCTCACCGCATGGGGGCAGCGATTCGCGGTGATCGGCGGCGGCTTCATCGGCGCGGAGATTGCTGCGGCCCTGGCGATGAACGGCAAAGAGGTGGTGCTGATTTTTCCTCGGAAGGGCATCGGCGACCGCATCTTCCCGTCCGAGCATGGCCGGTTCCTCAACGACCTCTACGGCGAGCACAACGTGACGGTCGCGGCGCAGGAGCGCGCCGTCGGCATGGAGCGGCGCGGCCGACGGCATGCTCTCACGCTCCGGCATGTGCGGACGGGCGAGGTGCGGGAAATCCTCGTCGCCGGCGTCATCGCCGGACTCGGTATCACACCGAATGTGGCGTTGGCACAGCAGGCGGGGCTAATCGAGGACAATGGGATGGCGATGAACGGTGTCGAGGTGGATGCCTCGCTGCGCACGAGCGATCCGGCGATCTACGCCGCCGGGGATGTGGCCAACTTCGCCAACCCCGCCCTCGGTGTGCGCCTGCGCGTGGAGCACGAAGACAACGCCAACACGATGGGCCGCCTGGCGGGCCGCTCGATGGCGGGCAGCGCCGAATCCTACGATCACCTGCCCTTCTTCTCCTCCGATCTCTTCGACCTGCGTTACGAGGCGGTCGGGCAGGTGGACGCGCTGCTGGAGGTGGTGGCCGATTGGCGGGAGCGGCATCGCGAGGGCGTGCTCTATTACCTGCGCGATGGTCGGGTGCGCGGGGTACTGCTGTGGAATATCCGGGGGCAAATAGACGCTGCCCGGCGGCTGATCGCGGAGCCGGGCCCCTTTCGCCCCGAGGATCTACGCGGGCGACTGCCGGAAAAGCCGCCGTGATGGCCGGAGCAGTTACGCCGCTGGTGCGCGTGCATACCGTCGCCCTCATGGACTGTCGTCAGAAGGCCGACACGGATGACCCGGTCGGCAAGGAGAATCGGTCATGGAAAGCAAAGCCAAACTCTTCGGCCATCCGATCCATCAAATGCTGATCGTCTTTCCGTTGGGCCTGCTCGCTACCTCCCTCATCCTCGATATCGTGTACTTGATTACGGACAGTGGAAAGTGGGCGCAGGCTGCCTTTTATGACATGGGCATCGGCATCATCGGCGGCCTGCTCGCCGCACTCTTCGGCCTGATTGATTGGCTGGCGATTCCCGGCGGCACGCGGGCGAAGTCGATCGGCGCGCGGCACGGCCTGGGCAACCTGATCGTTGTCGTGCTCTTCGCCGTGAACTGGGCGCTCCGCACGGGGAATCCCCAGGAGCCAAGCGTGGTCTCGATTGTGCTCTCCTTCGTCGGTATCGGCCTCGCCCTGATGACTGCGTGGCTCGGCGGCGAGTTGGTGGATCGGTTGCGGGTTGGGGTGGATGACGGCGCGCATCTCAATGCCCCGAGTTCCCTCTCCGGCCGCCCGGCAAGTGAAGGGATGACTGGCGCACAGCATGGCGATTAGCGAACGGTCAGTGCGGAATGGACGATGCTCGATCAGGGAGAGAGGCAGATGAATCGCATCGCGCTCCGCGCACGCGGTACCCAGCACTTCGCCTATAGCGGGCAGTCGTTGCTGGTCACCAATCTCGATGGTTGTGTCGCCGGGCAGGGGACGGAGGGGTTCTATTTCGAGAACACGCGGCTCCTGTGCCGTGATGAACCGACCGCGAATGGCGCGGCGTTGCGGACGATTGCCGCCAGTCCTGTCTATGGACATGGGTTGTTCTCCTATGCCCTCCTGCCGCAGGATACGCATGCGGCCGATGGTGATGTGGTGATGCAGATCAGCCGCTTCGTCGGTCCGGGCATGCGCACCGTACTGCGCGTCGAGAACTATCACCCCAGCCGTGAACGCCATCTCGATCTCGCCATCCGTCTCGCCGCGGATTTCGCGGACTGGGATGAGGTGGAGCGGGGCGAGCGGCAGCAGACCGCGCCGGTGACGACGACGTGGGACGAAGCGTGCCGGGAACTCTGTTTCCGCTACGGTCATGCCGATCTCGATCGCGCGGTCGCGGTCCGTGTCGAGCGCTCACCCGTACCGGTGCGGTTCGCGGATGGTGTCCTCGTCTTCTCCCTCGTCTTGCCACCCCATGCGCCCGTTGCGATCCACCTCGCTGTCGAGCCGATCTTTGATGGGCAGCGGCACCCCGCGCCGCCCGCCACCTTCGATGACACACAAACCGCGCTGGGTCGGGTGCGCCAGCAGCTTCGGGACGAGGCGCCGCGTCTGATCTCGACGAATACCACGGTTGCCCGCGCCTGGCAGACCGCCGTGGCTGACCTCGCCTCGCTGCCACTCGGGCTACCGGAAGGTCCGGCCGCCCCGATCGCCGGCCTGCCCGTCTACCAACAGTTCTTCGGCCGCGACACCTTGACCATCGGTTGGCAGGCGCTCCTCGCCATGCCGACGATGCTCCGCGACGCGCTCCGGGCGAACGCCGCGCGGCAAGGCACGACCACGGACACTTGGCGAGACGAGGAACCGGGCAAGATGATCCACCAGGCCCGCTGGGGCCCCCTCTCCCTCCTCGATATCGATGCGTTCGCGCGCTACTACGGCGATTATGCGACGCCGCCGGACTTTCTCATCATGCTTGGGCAGTATCTGACGTGGACCAACGACCGCGCGACCGTCCGGGCGCTGCTTCCCGCCGCACCGCAAGCAATCCAATGGCTGGAGCGGGCGGGGGACGCGGACGGGGACGGTTTCCTCGAGTATGTGACCCGCTCCGAGCAGGGCGTCAAGAACCAGGGATGGAAGGATAGCTGGGATGCGATCACCGACGAGTGGGGCGCAGTCGTCCCGAACCCGATTGCCACCTGCGAGTTGCAGGGTTATTGGTACGTCGGTCTCCAGCAGGCGGCCTATGCCTTCCTCGCCCTCGGTGCGGTGGGTGAGGCGTGGATGCTGTTCCGGAAGGCGCGCGCCCTCAAGCGACGGTTCGACGCGGCGTTCTGGATGGAGGACGAGGGATGTTATGCGCTCGCCCTGGGGCCGGATAAGCGCCCGGTCCGCTCCATCAGTTCGAATGCGGGGCATCTCCTCGCGTGCGGCATCGTGCCGCCGGAGAAGGGCGTGCGGGTGGCGCGGCGTCTCATGCAACCCGACATGTTCAGCGGCTGGGGGATCCGCACGTTCTCCAGCGATCACCCATCCTACAACCCCCTCAGTTACCACCTCGGCAGCGTCTGGCCGGTCGAGAACGGCACGATCGCGCTGGGCTTCGCGCGCTACGGCTGCTGGGACGAACTCCACCGGCTGGCCGAGGGCATCTTTGCCGCCACCGATCTCTTCGTGGGAAACCGGCTGCCGGAAGTGATCGGTGGGTTCTCGCGGGACGCGACGCATCCGCATCCGGGCATCTATCCCGGCGCGAACGAGCCGCAGGGGTGGTCGGACAGCGCCATCGTCCTCTTGGTCCAGGCGCTCCTCGGCCTCCTGCCGATCGCACCGCTCGGTGTGCTGCTCGTCGATCCGCACCTGCCGCCGTGGTTGTCGGATCTTCGCCTGGAAGGGATCCGCGTTGGACAGTCCCGGCTCGATCTCGCCGTCACGGGGAGAACGCAGGGCAGGTCGCGCTACCGGGTGACGGGTCGCGCCGGGCATGTGCGCGTGCTGCGGCAATTGGCGCCGCAGGCGCCGGGGATTGGGCTTGGCACGCGCGTGCTGACGGCCCTCGATTCGCTCGTCCATTCGTGATCGGGCGGGGATGCGGAAGGGAGCGACTGATGACGGACCGCGAGCAGAACGAACAGCGGCAGCGCCAGATTACCACGCTGCTCGACTATCCGGGGATCGGTGCGCTCGCCGTGGAAACGATTGCCAGAAACATGGGTGTCTCGGTGGAGGAGATCCACACCGCGCTCGATGCGATGGTGGCAGCGGGCCAGCTGGCACGGCGGGCGGACGATCGCTTTGCGTGGCCTGATCCGGTGCGCGATGGTCGTGCGGATCATCGGGCACAACCGCGGGCAGGGATCTGAAGTGGATGATCGCCCCCGGTATGGACGATGGGCAGGAACAACCCAGGAGAAAGCGATGAGCACCGAACATCACTCGA
>JALYUS010000654.1 GCA_030853625.1 Chloroflexota bacterium | reverse complement strand
CTTCCACGATCAGCACAATCGCGCCTTCCGGCACCATGCCGATCACATTCGCATTGGTATCGGTATTATCACGCAGGCGAACGCCGGTACCATCGGTAAAGGTGACGGCGGCATAGTTCGATAGTTTGCGCGCGCTGATGAAGTCGGCATCAACCCAGCCGCTCTGCCCGGCATACTGCACTTGATACCAGGTGACGCCGTCCGCGTCCTGCGGGCCGTTGGTGATGAGGACAACCGCGCCTTCGGGGACCGTGGCAAGGACATTGCTATTCTTGGATGGAGTAGCGCGGAACCGGACGCCGTCGCCATTTGTGTTTGCGATGGTAGCGGTCTGGCCGCCGGGGAAAATCACCGCACCGGCAGGTGAGGCGAAGAGATACGAAGTTAGCGCGCTGGCGGAAACAAAGGTGGCGCGGCGTAGGAAGCTGCGGCGCGTGAGCCGATTCGTCAAACTGGAACCCCTCCCAAACAGGCGGCGCGTGGCGATGCCCCGTCCCATTTCTCCTCTGGCCATACAGGCCGCACGAGCGGATACACGGATCGTTGGCTTCCGGCTCTCCCCAGGGCCGATGAAGCAACCCCCATTACAACGAAACTAGTGACCGTGCGCGTAGCCCGGGGAACAGCCAGAAAGAGAGAGGTCCCCGGTTCTGTTTGCCACCCTACACCCCGGTTTTGGATGTGTCAACCCCTATTGCACTCCTTGAAAAATCCGCGAATGCGCGGTCGTTTTGCTTGGCGTCAGACGGAAATCGCCGTCGTCAGGACGCGGACACAGGCCCAATGAGGCGTTTCCGCACGAAAGTCTCCGCCTCTTCCCGCGTCTCCACATCGCCATCGAGCCGCGCATCCCGCAACGCGTCGAGGACGTCGCGATACACCGGCCCCGGCATCACGCCAAGTTCCTTGAGATAGTTCCCGAATGAGCGGCCCCAACGATAATCCTGGGACCAGAGGTCATGGCGGCGCGCGTAAAATGCCGCAGTGTGTGCGGCCGCAGGATCTTCCGCGAGCACTGCGAGTACATCCCGCTCCGGCAGTCTCTCCAAAAGCGATCTGAGCGCGGAGAGGCGCGACTCCTTCGCGATACCATCCCGTTCTCGCCAGACCCGAACGAGCATGCGAATTCTTACCTGTTCCCCCGTTCCGACCGGTATGTCCGCTAGCAGCTGTTCAACGGCTGCGTCGTTCTGTCGGCAGACAAAGAAGGCCCAGATCGGCCACGCCGTCGGAGCAACGTGGCGCATGCGCGTCGCGACCCATGCATCCCATACAAGCGCCGGCGATGTGGCGCGCAGTAACCCACATCTGTCCAATGCATCAAAGCACGCGATCGGATCGCGCTCGCGAATGCCGAGGGCCAACCCGTGCCGTTTCCGATCCGGTGAGATCGTCGTGAGCGCGCCATCGGCGACGGCCGCGTGCAGCAACGATGCCGTATGTGGTTCAATCGTGAAGCCGAAGCGTGCCGCGTAGCGAGCCGCGCGATAGAGGCGTGTCGGATCGTCGCGGAAACTGCCATCGTGCAGGACGCGGATCACGCCTGCCCGGAGGTCGGCCAGGCCGCCGGTTGGGTCGAGCAGGCGCCCGAAGCCGTGCGGCGTGATCGGGAGGGCCATCGCGTTGATGCTGACATCGCGGCGGTGCAGGTCTTCGCCAATCTGCGCGGGGAATGCAACAACCGGCAGTGCGCCGGGCTGCGGATACGTCTCCGTGCGCGCCGTCGCGAAGTCCACGCTCGCGTCGCTGTCGCCATCGGAGACGCGGACGGTTGCGGTGCCGAAATCGGTTCTCTTCGCGACGCTCGCGTTCCCCATCGTCGCGAATCGCTGTGCGACACGGCGGGCATCCGCGGTTGTGACAATGTCAATGTCGTGCAGGCGCGCATCACCGCGCAACAGATCGCGGACCGGGCCACCGACGAGAAACGCCTTGCCGCCCTCTTGCTCGGCGCTGATTGCGGCGCGCTGTAACACTGCACGCTGCGATGTGTTGAGCGCCTCCCAGAGTGTGGATGGATTGGGACTGTCCGGTCGTGCTCCCATCATTGCTGCTGTCTCTCCTTCGCTCTTCGTGGGAGCATGGTATCATTTTCGCTATGAGTACTGGCAGCCCCACGCGCATTGCCGCCCCGTCCCGTACGATAGAAAGCCGCGCCCCGGTGGAGACGGCGCACCTCGGCGCGTGTATCGGGCGGGCGATGCGACCGGGGGACGTGTCGCTCCTGCGCGGCGACCTCGGCGCGGGCAAAACGCAGTTCGCGCGCGGTGTGGCGGCGGGCCTCGGCATCGTCGGCCCAATCCCGTCGCCGACCTTTACGCTCGTCAACGAATACGCGGGGCGAAACGCGGCGGGCGAGACGGTGCCGCTGGCGCATATTGATCTCTATCGCCTCGGTGCGGGCGGCGACCTCGACGCGGTCGGTCTCGATGAGTATTTCGGCGGCGGCTGGGCCGTTGTCATCGAGTGGCCGGAACGCGCCGTGGATGATGGGTTCGTGCCGGAGTCGTACCTCGACATCGCGATTGCCGACGCGGGAGATGAGACGCGGATAGTACTCTTCACCGGCTACGGCGCCGCCGCACGCCTGCTCGGCGCACTTGAGCAGGCAATGTAATGGATACCGACGCGGGGCTGCTCCTCGCCCTCGATACCTCGTCGGAGACGATCGGCTTCGCCATCGCGGCGCGCGACATGCTGCTTGCCGAAGCGATCTGGCGCGGGCAGCGGCAAGGGACGGCGACGCTGCTGGCGGAGGCGATGCGCGCGCTGGAAGGGTTGGGGCGTACGCAGGATGACCTCCGCGCCGTCGCCATCGCGACCGGGCCGGGGTCGTTCAGCGGCTTGCGGGTTGGCATGGGGATCGCGAAGGGGCTGGCGCTGGGGCTGGACATTCCCATCGTCGGCTGTCCGACGCTGGCCGTGACCGCCGAGCCATTCCGCGACGCGCGACGACCGGTCTGCGCGATGATCGCAGCGGGCCGGGGCCGCTTCGCCTACGCGATCTACGAAGATCGGGGCGGCAGTATACAGGAGATGCTGCCCGCGACGCACGGCACGGGCGCGGCAATCGGTGCAACCCTGGCGGCATATCCCAATGCAATTGTCTGCGGCGATCTGGATGGCGCGACGGCGGAGGCGCTCTGCGCCGCCGTACCCGGTGTGACGATTCCACCGGCGTCCGTCCGTATCCGTCGGCCGGGGGCATTGGCAGCGATAGCATGGCGGCGCATACTGATGGGGGAGTCCGACGATCTCGTCGCGCTTGAACCGCTCTATCTGCATACGTCGGCGCCGACGCGCGCCATGCGCCACGAAAGGATACGCGGCAGTGCCTTACGTGATTGAACCGATGACGATCGAGGACCTGTCCGAGGTTCATGCGGTCGAGGTGCAATCCGTGCCGACGCCGTGGCCAATCAGCGCGTACCGGCGTGAACTGGGCAACGCACAGGGGAACTATTACCTCGTCTGTCGCTGGCGTCCGCCGGAGGGGACGATGACCGAGCGCGCCGAGGAGCGGCAGACGCGCCCGCTCTTCCCACTCTTCCACCGCCATCAGGAGCGCAGCGGCCCACCGATGTATGCGCCGATCTGCGGCTTCGCGGGGATGTGGGTGCAGGCGGATGAGGCGCATGTGACGATCATCGGTGTCGCCCCCGCCCACCGGGGTCGCGGGGTCGGCGAATACATCTTCACGGCGTTGATCGCCGAAGCGATCCGCCGCAATGCGACGTGGGTGACGCTGGAGGTGCGCGTCTCGAATCTGCGGGCGCAGAGTCTCTATGCGAAGTACGGCTTCAGCGTGCAGGGGACGCGCCGCCGGTACTACAGCGATGATGGCGAAGACGCCTATGTGATGGCCTCGCCACCGGCGAACACCGCCGCCTATCACGCCCAGTATATCGCGCTGCGGCAGACCAATGATGCCCGGATCGCCCAATTCTACGACTCGCTTGCGGGCGCGGCGGACCCGCGCTCTTATTCAGACGGGCTGGCGCATGGACATCCTCGCGATTGAGTCGTCGTGCGACGAGACGGCAGCAGCGGTGATCAGCGGCGGCCGGTTCGTCCGCAGTAGCATCATTGCCTCGCAGAACGACCTCCACGCGCGCTACGGTGGGGTCGTGCCCGAACTCGCCTCGCGCCGCCATGTGACGGAGATCGTGCCCGTCGTGCGCGCCGCGCTCGACATGGCGGGCTGCACCTTCGATGACCTTGACGCCCTCGCGGTGACGATGGGGCCGGGGCTGGCCGGATCGCTGCTCGTCGGCGTCAATGTCGCTAAAAGCCTCGCTTGCGCGCGGGCATTGCCCTTGATCGGCGTCAATCACCTCGAAGGGCATCTTTACGCGAACTGGCTCGTGCCGCCGGGGCAGACGGACGCGCCGGAACCGCAGTTTCCTGCGGTCGGGCTGATCGTCTCCGGCGGTCACACCTCGCTCGTGCTGATGACCGGGCACGGCGCGTACCGGCTGCTCGGCAGCACGCTCGACGACGCGGCGGGTGAAGCGTTCGACAAAGGGGCGCGGCTGCTCGGTCTTGGCTATCCAGGTGGCCCGGCGATCTCCCGCACGGCGACGACAGGCGATCCCGTGCGCTTCCCGTTCGCTCGTGCCCGCACCGACAATCCGTCGGATTTCTCCTTTAGCGGCATCAAGACCGCGCTGCTGCGGGCCGTCGCGCCCTACCGTCTGCCGGACGAACCGGCGGCGGAGCGGAGCGCGAACAGTCCATTCGTCACGCACCGCCCGATTCGCCTGAAGGAAGCGACGCCCGTCGCGGACCTCGCCGCCGGATATGAGGACGCAATCGTCGCGATGCTGGTCGCGCCCGTTGCCCGCGCGGCGCGCGAGTATCATGCGGCGTCCGTCCTGCTCGCCGGGGGCGTCGCAGCGAACCGGCTGCTGCGGGAGCGGCTCGCGGCAGCCGTTGCTGTCCCGCTCTTCTGCCCGCCTCCGGTCTATTGCACGGACAACGCTGCGATGATCGGCGCCGCCGCCGAACGCCGCATGCTGGCGGACGATTTCGCGGGCTGGGAACTCGATGTCCAGCCGTCACTGCGGTTGGTGTAGCCCTGGACAAGGCCAATGGCGATCGCGCGCGCCACGCCTTGACGGTGGGCGACTATGGCGTCTTCGCCAGGCGTCTCAGAATGCCAAAGAAGATCACGACGAGCACGAGCACACTCACGAGCAACCCGGGACTCTTCTCCGACCCCGACAGCGCCGCGACCGCGCTGCCGAGAATGAGAATACCGAGGAGGACTTCCACGACCACGATCACCCGCTTACTCATCGTCTTCTCCATCCTTCATTTGCGAGGTTCGTTTCCGGACAGATAATCCGTACCCCGCAGCCACCCCGGTCAGATCTAGGGTGATTGCGGCCCTGCGCTGGCGTCGAGATACGCGATCATCATCATGTGCTCGATGTTCGCCATGTGGAAGGGCGTGCTCATCGGCGCAAAGCCGAACGATTCATAGAGACCCTTCGCGTAGGTCTGCGCGCTCAGCGTGACAACCGGCAGGGCGAGATCGCGCGCGGCGTCCATCAGATGCTGCATCACGAGCGTCGCGACGCCCATGCGCCGGAAGCGCGGCAGGACGCTGACCCAGGCGATCTGCCCTTCCGGGCCGCTCCGCGCGCGGACGATATGCAAACGCCCGGTCCCTGCCGGTACATTATCCACGAGGCCGAGGGCGTGAATGGCGGTCGCGTCGTCCCGGTCGCCCCTTTCCGCGCCCTGCACGCCTTGCTCGTCCGCGAAGACCGCCGCGCGGATCGCATAGCAGGCGTCATGATCCGCCTGCGAATCGGCGCGGCGAACGGTGAGATCAGCCATCCGCGCCGGAACTCGTGGGGATCGCCGTCAGCACCGGCGCGGGCCGGAGCGGCTGCCCTTTCTGATTCGCGGCCAGCGCATTGTCGGTGATCGTCGCCCGCTCGATCACATCATCGGCGGCAAGGACGCGTCGGAGCGCGACAGCGGCGACAGCGAGCATCGTGTCGTCCGGCGCGCGCGTCGTCAGTTTCTGGAGCGCCATGCTCGGTGCGAGAAGGATGCGCATCCAACGATGGTGATAGAACTGCGCGCCAAGCCGGAGGAATTCGTAGGCGATCCCGGCAATCAGCGGCACGAGCACGATGCGGCTGAGGATACGCAGCAGGAATGGCGGGCGACCGAGCAGCGCGAAGACGAGGATCGAGAAAAGAACGACGACGAGCAGGAAGCCGGTGCCGCAGCGTGGATGCTCGATCGGCATGGGCCGGATATGCTCGGCATCGAGTGGCAAGCCGCGCTCGTAGGCATGGATCGTCTTATGCTCCGCGCCGTGATAGCGGAAGACGCGCTTTACGTCGGGGATCAGCCCAATCAAGCTGAGATAGAGGACGAGGATACCGAGGCGAATGCATCCCTCGACGATGTTCGACACGAAGGACGAGGCGATATAGCGATCCGCGAAGTGGATGGCGAGCAGCGGCACGACGAAAAAGAGGCCAATACCGAAGAGGAGCGAGAAGGCGACGGTGATCCAGAGCGCGGGGCCGCTCAGTTCGGTCGGCTCCTCCGGCTTGCCATCCTTGCCGCGTTTCTTCTCCGGATTGGGCAGGAGGGCGGGCATCACATCGGGCGCAACGGTGATGGCGGGCGCATCCTCTTCATCCTGCAAGCCGACATTAGCGGAGAAGACGAGCGCGCGCGTGCCGAGGAGTAGTGCGTCCCACAACAGCACGATCCCGCGCAGAAAGGGCCACTTCATCACGCGCGATCGGTAGACCCACGCGGTGAGCGGCTCCTGATAATAGATGATGCCACCATCGGGCGCGCGCACAGCCACCGCCATCTCGCGCCGCCCGCGCATCATCACCCCTTCCATCACTGCTTGGCCGCCGTAGTGAAACGTCCCCATGCATCCTCCGTCGCATCCGATCCATCCATTACCGCATGATACCACGCGAAGTGCATACGCAGATTTTGCCCTTGACGCGCGTGGAGTGTGCTCATACTCTGTACGTACGGCGAAGGAGCGTAGACCGTGGAACGACCGCTACCCTCGAAAACCGATCCTCCTCCCCGCCGGGCGAACGACGGTGCGCTGCCGGTATCGTCACCGCGTCGGCAAGAGACACAGCCATGCCCGCGCTGCGGCCACGCGATGCCCGCACTGAAGGGCGGCTCCGCCTCGATCTGTTCCAATTGTGGCTTCAAAGATTCGTGCTGCTACTAAGGGAAAACTAATCCCCGGCCCCTTCCCGCGAGGAAGGGGACCTTATCGCCATGCCGCGTTCTGTCGTCTTAATGCCCCGGCATATCGGAGGCTCACTCCCCTTCTCACGCCGAGGAACAGAAGGGGCCGGGGGTTGGGTTCTTTCAGGAGCGCCGCCACTCACATCTATACCCCGATTGCTTGCGCTTCACCCGTAGCCAGCCTGCGTGCCGTTCGCGGTGTCCGCAATGGTTGCCTCGCTGTTCGCGGGCTGGTCATTTCCCTTTGGTAGCGGCTGCCACGAGCGGCGCAGGAGGAGCACAGTCGGTTCGTCTGTCTCAGTGACGAACGACACCCGCTGACCGAGTTTCGCTTCGAGCGCAGGGCGGCTGGTGGCAAGCAGATCGCGCGAGGAGGCCGCGAGAACGACGCGCCCCGATCCGACCGCGACGAACCGTTCCCCGCTTTCGCCTTCCGGCAGCGGCCACGAGAAGGGGCTGGCGGCGCGCGGCAGCACTTCTTTGCCCTCGTACGCGGTGACATCGTCATCCGCAGTCAGAAGCGCAACCGCGTCGTCCGGGTCCTCGACGGTGTAGACGGCATGCACCCACTGCGGCTTCTCGGCTTCCTCCAGATGCTTCTCGATCTCTGCGCCGCGCCGGATCAGGGCCGGGAAGGCGTCGCGCAGGGCGGTCGCCTCTGGGTTTTCGCCCACCGCGTCGCGGACGGCGGCGATCAACTCCGCCGCGCCGGGCGGCGGCACGGCAATGCCCGCAACGGAGAC
Organism: Chloroflexota bacterium; assembly: GCA_030853625.1. Taxonomy (GTDB): domain Bacteria; phylum Chloroflexota; class Chloroflexia; order Thermomicrobiales; family JALYUS01; genus JALYUS01. The sequence goes on along the minus strand of JALYUS010000654.1, from coordinate 851 downwards.
ACGCGCCATGCCGTCGAGCGTGTAGACGAAGGTCCAGATCGCCCATCCTGGCCCGAATTCGTCCTTGAATTCCAGTTCCGGCGAGAGAAAGACATTGTGCGTCTCCCCGGTCAGCAGATCGCGCGCGACGAGCCGTTCACCGGCAGCGTATTCGGTCACTTCCAGGAGCGCGGGCAGGCTTTCGGCGTACGCGGCGGCAGCGCGGCGACCGGCGGGGCCGATGCGATCCGCCCGGTCTTGCGCGAAAAGCGTCGCCGGTGTCCGGTTGTGATAGCGCTCCATCGGATAGGCGCGCAGGAACCAGTCCACGAAGCGCGAGACGGTCGGTTGATCTTTTGAGGTGAACAATGCCTGCATCGAGCCGGGCCAGGTGTCACCGTCGGTGAACCGCTCCCACGCGCCGGGGAGGACATCGTTGAACCGGGGCGCGAGCAGGAAGACTGCCATATCTTCGCTGACCGTCTTCTCGATGTCCCACGGGACGGTCGCCGCTTCCTGTGGATGGAGCACCGGACAGGGACAGAACTTCACCTTCCGGCCGCTGCCATTGGGGCAGAGCATGTTCCGCCCGGCGCGGCGACATGCGGTCGCCATCTCCGGCGTGAATTCCAACGTTGTCACATCCATCGTTTCCGTCGCCAAGCCGTTCCTCCTACCCATCAACCCGCCGCCAGCGCACGCGGCCTGTAAGGATAGGATGGGCAATGGTGGCTGTCAAATAGAGTGATGTGTGAAGAACCTAACCCCCGGCCCCTTCTGTTCCTCGGCGTGGGAAGGGGTGACTTATCGCGATATCGAGGCGTTCCCCGAATATCGTGATCTTGCGGAGGCTCACTCCCCTTCCCACGCCG
>JALYUS010000641.1 GCA_030853625.1 Chloroflexota bacterium | reverse complement strand
ATGCCGCGCACATCCTTACCCGCGTAATCCGTCGCCGCGCCCTTGCCGACGGAGATAAGCGGTGCGGTCAACCCCTCCGGCCCCGTGGCGAGCGAGAAGGAGTGCGTGATGCAATTCAGCGCGCGCTCTTCCGGCGCCGTAACGGTCAGCGCCGCCGCGCCCGGCAGGCTGACGTAGGCGTCAATCGCGTACTGCTCGACGGCCATCCCGTAGGAGCGGCACTGGTCGGCGAGATACGCGAATGCCTCCGCCTCGTCCGCGCTGCCAGAGAGGCGCACGCCCCTGGCGATCTCCGCGTTGTATCGCGTCAGATTATCGAGGGAAACCGCATCCTGTAGCGTTCGTTCGGCCGTGTCCATACCTATCGCTCCTTTCCGTTGCGTGAGCACTGAGAACTGGAACTGAGTATACAGGCAATCCGACTTCGCTACCGACTTACCCCTGAATCGCGCGGGTAAAGAGGGCGAGACCGTATTGCTGCTGATCGGTGATCGTAAGACCGGCATCGCGGTACAGGGCATTCGTCTCCGCGACGGTGGGGAAGAGAAGGCCGGAACCGGCGCGTAAGGCATGCTGCATCGTGCGCCCCGCCCGCGTCCTGCCCGAAAGCAGACTCATGCAGACGAAGCAGCCATCCGGCTTGAGGACGCGCCGTACCTCGGCGAGCGCCTGCGCCTGTTCACCCATCTCGTTGAAGGTCCCGCCATTGACGATGCCATCCACACTGCCGTTCGCGACGGGGATCGCCTGCCCGCGCGCCCGCACGAGATCAATCGTCACGTATCCCTTTTGGGTGATGAAGCCCCGCGCCCGCTGGAGCATCGGCAGCGCGATGTCGAGTGCGATAATCGTGCCCGTCGCGCCGCTCTGGCGCAGACGGTGAGCGATATTGCGCGCGTACAGTCCATGCGACGTGCCGACATCCACGAAGACGCCGCCGCGCTCCGGCCGCAACCAGCGGTTGAGGAGAGCGATCTCCCGCTCCACCGGGAAAGGTTCACCAGCCAGCAATGAGAGCGAGCGCACCCGCCAGACCTGCTCGTAGAAGGTCGCCGTTGGCCAGAGGAAGTTGGAGCGCTGCGCCGCCGAGAGCGCGAGCGAATCCGGCAGCAGGTCGAGGATGCCATCATGGATCGGGTAGCAGCCGCCATCTGCCGCGCACGCCGTCCCGGTGATAATCTCGCCCCGCCGCTGACTGCGACTCTCCGTCAGCCAGAGAGGTGACCCGTTTGGTGCGTCCGGCGCCCGCAGCAGTGCGAGAGTGGCGGGGTGCATGGGGCCTCCTTGGGAAGTTCGGAGTTCGGAGTTCGACGTTCGGTATTCGGTATTCTTTCTCCGAACGTCGAACTCCGAACTGCATCCTACCAGGCAATACTCCCCGTCGCGAAGACGTGCTCGTAGGCGGGGGCAGTGGCGGCGAGGGCGGCGAGGGCGGCGGGCGAGACGGATTGGTAGCGCTCCGCCGCGTCGAGCATCTTCGGGATTACCGTCACATCCGCCGAGGAGCACAGTGTGTGGATCGGCTGCCCGGCGTTGAAGGCGACCGCGCGGTCAATCGTTTCCTGATCGTCAAATGGCTCGTACCACGGCTTGGTCGGCGGGTGCTCGCGGTCGTACCACGGTGATTTCGCCAGTGTCTTGATGATATGCACGCCGACATCCTCTCCCTGGCAGAGGGTAATCAAGGCGTCGTAGTCGCGCCGGTAATCGGGCAGGTTGGTATAGAGGACGAAGTTGAGCGGGAACATCACTGTGTCGAACGGGAAGCGGCGCAACCCTTCGGCATGCACTTTCGGTGCATCGAGGCCGTGGCCAGTGATGCCGATGTACTTGAATAGCCCCTCGTCGCGCGCTTCCAGCACCGCCTCGATCGCGCCGCCTGTGCCGAGGCATTGGTCGAGTTTCTCCATCGTGCCGACCGAATGGAACTGGAAGAGATCGAAGGAGTCCACGCCGAGCCGTTCCAGCGACGCATGGATCGAACGCTTCGCGCCGTCGCGCGTTCGCTCGGTCGTCTTGCAGCCGAGGAAGATTTCGCTCCGCATCGTCGGCATCCAGGGCGCGAGGCGCAGTTCGGCGTCGCCATAGGTCGGCGCGACATCGAAGTGGTTGACGCCATGATCGCGGGCGCCCTGAATCGCGACATCCGCCACATCCTGCGTCACCTTGCCAATCGCCGCGCCGCCAAAGGCGACTATGGTGCTCATATGCCCCGTCCGGCCTAACCGCCGCTTCTCCATCCGTCCGCTCCTTCCGTTGCATACTCGATCCCTACCCGCAGTGTATCACCCCACAGTGGTAGACTTCGTTACAGCAACGAGAACTGAACAATCAGGGTACATGGGGAAGAAAGGATTGAACGCAGAGCGCGCAGAGGCCGCAGAGCGCGCGGAGGAGATGAAAGGATAAAAGACCTTTCTCTGTGTTCTCTGCGTCCTCTGCGCTCTGCGCGCTCTGCGTTAAGAGTTTTCCTTCCATCTTATCGGCTCAAAGAAAGGGTTTCGATGTCCGTCGCTCCTGAAGCCACGATATTTGAACGGTTGCGGGCGCGGTATCCACAGACGGTGGCGGCGTTCGCGGCGATGCCGGGGGGCGAGAGGTCGCTGGCGGCGGTGGCGCGGCTGGACGAGCGGTTCGTGGCAGTCGTGCGGGACGGGGCGGCAGATGAAGTCGTTATCCCGTGCAATGCGCTCCCGGCGATGACGGATGGGGAATACGATGTCGTCTACATCGGTGGCGTGCTCGGCCTCATCAATGCAACGGCGTTGCTCGCGGGGGCGGCGCGGGACGGGGTGGCACGAGCGGGGAGGGCGGTTCATCCTGCCCAGAGGGC
>JALYUS010000630.1 GCA_030853625.1 Chloroflexota bacterium | reverse complement strand
GCTCCTGCATGCACGAGTTCGTCCTGACGGATCAGAAGCAGCGACCCGCCGTGCGCACACTTGATATCGCCAAGCGGATCATTGACTACGGCTTTCACCCGATGACCGTCTACTTCCCCTTGATTGTGGAAGGGGCGATGCTCGTCGAGCCGACGGAGACGGAGACGAAGCAGACCCTCGATGCCTTCGCCGCCGCGATGAACGCCATCGCCCGCGAAGCCGCTGAGAATCCCGACATCATCACCACCGCGCCGCACAATGCGCCGATCACCCGCCTCGACGAAGCGACCGCCGCCCGCAAGCCGAACCTCCGCTGGCTTCCCGCCGCAACCGCGCCGGAGCAGATTTCGCCCCTCGCCGCGCGATAGTATCGGTTGAAGCATGACGACCTCGTCCGGCCCGGTCGCAATTCAACTATTGGCAGACAACGAGCAGCTGGTCACAGCCATCGGCGAGCTGCGATGGCGAGAATGGAGCCATGCGCCCGAGCCTGAAGGCCTCGATTGGTGGATCAATGTCACGGCACGCGAAGCGGGACGCGACCGTCTCCCCATTACATGGGTAGCGATCGATGAGCGGGGTGGAGCACTCGGTGCGGTGGGAATCGGCGAGTTCGATATCGAAGAACGGCGGAATCGCTCGCCTTGGGTATTGGGGATGATCGTCCGTCCCGATCGCCGGGGGATGGGCATCGGTAGCCTCCTTCTCGCCCACCTTGAAGCGTGGGCGAGAACCCACGGATACTCGCAGGTGTGGGTCGCGAACGAAGGCCTGGCCATCGGCTTCTATCGGAAGTGCGGGTGGGAACTGAGCGAAACGGTCGAACGCGCATCGGGAGAAGCAGTATTGGTGTTGACGAAACTCCTGTGAGGTCGCGGAACAATTGACGCCGATGGGGCGATTCGCGAATCGCCTCTACGCGGAATGGCATCACGACTCGCCTGCCGCGAAAATGTACGGATATGCAAAGGAGCCTCCGGTCGACCGGCACGGGAATATTCGCCCTGTCGCCTGTGTTTGAGACTATGTATCGCGAATGAGCCGCGATCCATGTCCCGAATGCCAATTTGGGGCGTTGACACGTCGGATGTGATGGCGTACGATGCTTCCTTACGCCGCCGGATTCGGTGGCCCGAGGACGCAATGAATGGGCGGTATCAGACCGCTCGACGCAGTGACGGAGGGCATCGGTGTCGTACGCGGTGATCGAGACGGGCGGCAAACAGTACCGCGTGACCGTCGGGCAGGCGATTGAGGTCGAGAAGCTCGACGGGGATGTGGGCGACGAAGTGACGCTCGGGCGCGTGCTGCTCGTTGCGGGCGAAGGGAATACGAGCATCGGTATGCCCGTTGTGGAAGGCGCGACCGTCAAGGCGACGATTGACGCGCAGCACAAGGCGGACAAGGTGATCGTCTTCAAGATGAAGGCGAAGAAGCGCTATCGCCGCCTCAAGGGCCACCGGCAGCAACTGACCCGCCTGACCGTCACTGACATCGTGGTCTGAGTAGTCAGTAGTCAGTAGTTAGTAGTCAGAATGATCCGGCTACTGTCCGCTGCTCACTGCCTACTGTCTACCATCTACTGACTACTGGAGGCAGCAATGGCACATAAAAAAGGCGTCGGCTCGTCCCGAAACGGCCGTGACAGCAAGCCGAAGATGCTCGGCGTCAAGCGGTACGACGGCCAGATCGTCAGCGGCGGCGAGGTGCTTGTCCGGCAGCGCGGTACCCGCATCATGGCAGGTAACAATGTCGGTGTCGGGCGGGATCACACGCTGTTCGCGATGATCACCGGTTCCGTTAAGTATGAGCATGTCGGGCGGTACAAGAAACAGGTTAGCATCTATCCGGCTGCGATAGGCGCTCTCCTCGAAGAAACCCAGATCGCGGCAGGATAATCAAGTGTAGGAGGAATCAGCGCCGGATGGCTGCTGTACACCGACTACCGAAAGAAGGAACCCGATGAAGCCAGGAATTCACCCAAACTATGTTGACGCGACCGTGACGTGCTCCTGCGGCAACACTTGGACGACGCGTTCGACCAAGCCCGCGATTCGCACTGATCTTTGCTCGCAGTGTCACCCGTTTTTCACCGGCGAGCAGCGCATCGTGGACACGGCTGGCCAGGTCGAGCGGTTTATGAACAAGCTCGGCAGCGCGCAAGAAGGCGGCGCGGTGAGCAAGAAGCAGGTCCGACGCGAGCAGAAGATGGCAGAGACGCAGCGCGCCCGCACCTTTACGCCCGAACTCGAGGCGCTCGCGCATGCCGGCGATACGCCTGCTGGGGCCGCAACGCCGACCGCATAACGCGGTTTGCGCCCGGTGACGGCTGCGGGCATGGATCAAAATTGATCGCTGAAAGAGCGTAACGAATCGCCAATCCATTCGTTATATCGGTCAGAGTGTTGGAGTCGCCTCAACACGCTGGCCGATTTCTCTGTTTTCTCCGTATTCGTCCTACAGAAAGTGTGCGAATTCGTGACGCAAACGTCCGTTTTCCCCGTGCGCACAGTCTCGTCCCCTCTCCCCGTTCTCGATGCTCCGCATGTTCCGGTTGCTGTCACTCCCCCGGTTGTCCTCAAAGAGGGCGGTATGTTCCTCGTCGCGGACGCGCGCGGTGACATCACGGGTGAGCATGGCTCCGGGCTGTATGAGTGTGATACTCGCTACCTCAGTCGTTTCGTCCTGACGGTCAACGGCCACCGACCAGTGGTCGGGACAAGCACGCGGCCCGGCCCGGCTGTTGTCTCGATGCGCGCCTCGGTCCCGGCGCGGCGCAGTGACGCGGGCTGCCTCCACGTGCATCGCTCCGCAGTCGTGGATGACGTGCTCCATGTCAATGTTACCCTCCGCAACTCCTCGTCCGCCGCGCGCCGCATCCGGGTAACGTTGACCATGGCGGCGGATTTTCGGGACATGTTCGCGGTGCGCGGCTTTTACACCGGCAAGCGGCGTGGCGCCGTGCAGTCGCCGGAGATGGCTGACGGTCACGTCCGCTTCCGCTACCAGACGCTCGATGGCATGCCGCTCTGGACCGATGTGCAGGCGAATCATGCGCCAGTGCGGAGCGCAGTGATAACGAGCGGGCATCACGGCCAGACGCCGGGCGTCCGGTGGACGTTCGCGCTCATGGTCCCCGCCAGTGGGCGCGAGGAACTCTCGTTTCTCGTCACACCGGGGCGGGCAACGGAAACGGCGGGGGACCGAAACATCACCACATCCCTGTGCGCCGCCCGCTCGCTGGCGCACCGGTGGACCGATGAGATCGCCGCGATTGAGACGGATAATACGGCGTTCAACCGGCTGTTGCGCCGCTCGGCGGGCGATCTGCGCGCGCTCCTGACGCCGTGCGCGGCGGGGGAAGTGACGGCGGCGGGCATCCCGTGGTTTGTCGCGCCGTTTGGCCGCGATTCCTGTATCACCGCGCTCGAATCGTTGATGCTCACGCCCCGGTTCGCGGTCGGCGCGCTCCGGGCGCTCGCGGCGCATCAGGGGACAGTGGTGAACCTCGCGCGGGACGAAGAGCCGGGCAAAATCCTCCACGAAATCCGCGTCGGCGAGTTATCGCGCGCGGGGGTCGTTCCCTTCTCAACCTATTACGGGAGCGTGGACAGCACGCCGCTCTTTGTGATGCTCTTCGCGCAGACGATGCGCTGGCTCGATGCCGACGCGCTCTACGACGATCTGCTCCCGCATGTCCGGCGCGCACTCGACTGGTGCGACACGTGGGGCGACGCCGATGGCGACGGATACATCGAATTTGGGCGGTTCGCGCCGCATGGCGTCGCCAATCAGGGGTGGAAGGATAGCCACGACTCGCTCCATCATCCGGACGGGTCGGAAGTCCTGCGGCCCATTGCCCTCGCGGAGGCGCAGGCATACGTCTATGCCGCGAAGGCGTGGCTCGCGGACATCGTCGAGCGGCGGGGCGACCTCTTGTGGGCGGCGCAGTTGCGTGTCGAGGCGGCGGACCTCGCCGCGCAATTCGAGCGCGATTTCTGGCTACCGGACGAAGGATGCTACGCCTACGCGCTCGATGGCGCGAAGCGGCCGGTGCGCACCGTCGTCTCAAATGTCGGGCATCTCTTGTACTGCGATCTCGTACGCGGCGACAAGGCGGCGATTGTCGCGGAGCGCCTGCTCCGCCCGGACATGCTCTCCGGCTGGGGCGTGCGCACACTCTCGTCCGACTCCGTCCGGTATAACCCGGACAGTTACCACAATGGCAGCATCTGGCCGCACGACAATGCTCTGATTGCCCTGGGAATGCGGCGCGCCGGGTGCGCGGGAGCCGCCACCGAGGTCGCCTCGCAGGTGATCGCGGCAGGGCTGGCACAGCCGCTCAGTCGGATTCCCGAACTCTACGCGGGATATATGCGTGATGCGGAATCCGCCGCGCCGGTGCCATATCCTGTCAGTTGTTCGCCGCAGGCGTGGTCCGCTGCGAGCGCCTTCGCGTTCGTCCAAGCGATGATCGGTCTTGAGGTGGATGGGCGGACGGGCGAGATTGCCTGCACGCCGCATCTCCCGCCGTGGCTCGCGATGGTCCGCGTGCGCGGTCTCCGATTTGGCAGGACGCAGGCAGATATCACGATTACGCGCGATGGCCTGGTCGCGTATCGCATCGCCATCACGCGCGCGGACGGCGTGCAGACGGAATACTCAGTGGCGGGTGTGCAAACGTAACCTGGTAGCGTAGGCGTCAGTCTGCGGGCCTTTCGCAGGAACGCAGGCTGACGCCTACGCTATCACGGTGCATACTCAGTCCGCCGCCTGCGCCGACTCGATGCGATATGGCGTCAGATCCGGTATCTGCGCGTTGATGAGCAAATCATAAAGGTGTTCGTAGCCGACGGCCATTGAGCGGGCAGAGAAATGTTGCTCAACCTGCGCGCGGCAGGTTGCGCGGTCAATGTCGTCCAGTTGGCCTGCCGCTTCAACGAGCCCGTCCACGGTGGGCCGGATAAAGCCCGTCACGCCGTCAATGACGATCTCCGGCACGGAGCCGCAGGGCGTCGCGAGCACCGGTGTACCGCAGGCCATCGCCTCGGTCATTGTCAGGCCGAAGGGTTCGGGCCATTGGATCGGGAAGAGCAGCGCGCGCGCCTTGCCGAGGAAATCGCTCTTCTCGTCGTCGCCAATCTCGCCGATCCACTCGACCATTCGACCATCAATCTCATCCTTGACGAGATCGAAGTATTCAGGATGGTCGTCGTCCACCTTCGCGGCGATCTTCAACGGGATACCGGTGCGCTTGGCGATCTCGATTGCCTGCACGATGCCTTTGTGCGGCGAAATGCGACCGAGGAAGGCAAAGTAGCCGCCACTCCCGTCGCCGACATGCAAATGCTGAAGGTCTATACCGTTATAGACATTACCGATCCAGCGGGCCTGCGGGAGCGGGCGCTGTTGATGGCGACTGATCGAGTTCACAGCGGCGTCCGGGTACGCGTCGAAGATGAGGGGCAAGGTCGGCAAGTCCAGGCGACCATGCATCGTCGTCAGGACCGGTGTGCGCACGAGGCGCGTGAAAGGAAAAGTAAAGAAATCCACGTGGCTGTGGATGACATCGAAGTCGTCCGCCTGCTCGAAGACGCGGCCGAGTTGGACCATCTGCGGCGGATGGATGTCGCGCGGCATTTCGAGGCCAGGTAGAAGGCGTAAGCCGGATGGGACAATCGGCACGAGAGTGGCGAGCGTCTCGGAATCCCCCGTTGCAAAGAGTGTCACATCATGCCCGCGCCGGACGAGTTCATTGGTCAGCGCCGCGACGACACGCTCCGTGCCGCCATACTTCAGCGGCGGGACACGTTCGGCCAATGGCGCGATCTGCGCGATGCGTAATCGGTTGGTTGTCATGGTCATTCCCCCTCAAGAAATCGTACCGCGATCTCGTCTGCCAGGAGCCGCGCCCCGGAAGCGATTGCGATCCGACCGCCAGTATGGGTAACAACTCCCCGTGTTACATATTCCGCAATCTGGCGACCGTAGATCGCATCCACGGTATAAGCATGGCGCTCGAAAAATGCGCTTTCCGATACACCTTCCGCAAGACGCGTTCCAAGGAACATCGTTTCCGCGCGGGCGGTCGCTTCTGAAATCACTTCTGACCCCGCTTCGGCGCTGTCCTCCCGCACATTTGCCAGATACGTATGCAGGTCTCGCGCATTCCAGAATCGGCGGTCGTGGCGGTGGCTGTGCGCGCCGACACCGAAGCCGAGATAGTCGCCATTGACCCAATACCCGCAGTTATGGCGGGAGCGATGACCGGGGCGGGCATAGTTCGAGGTCTCGTAATGGACATAGCCCGCAGCGGTCAGCAGTTCGTCTGCCGCGAGAAACAGATCGGCATAGAGGTCTTCGTCCGCGACGGTGGTCGTCCCAGCGGCGACCGCATGCGCGAGCGGCGTTCCCTCCTCAACGGTAAGCGAGTAGGCGGAGAGATGATCGGGGTGCAGCGCAATCGCCGTCTGGAGGTCGTCGCGCCAATCGGCGAGTGTCTGCCCCTGCCAGCCGAAAATGAGATCGGCGCTGACGCTCGCAAACCCGGCAGCGCGGGCGTGCTCGATCGCCTGTCGCCCTTCCGTCGGCGTATGAAGCCGACCGAGTGCGTCGAGGCCGCGCTGATTGAAGGTTTGCACGCCAATCGAGAGGCGCGTCACGCCCGCCGCACGGAAGCCGACGAGATGGCGCGGACGGAGCGGTCCCGGATTCGCCTCCAGCGTGATTTCCGCGTCTGGCTGAACAGCAAACACGTCGCCGATTGTGGTCAGGATGCGGCCAATCTGTGCGGCGGGGAGCAGGGAGGGCGTGCCACCGCCGAGAAAGATCGTCGCCACCGGTGGGTTAGGCGCGTACCGTTCCGCGCCCTGTCGGATTTCCTCGCAAAGAGCGTCCACGTACGCGGGTGCGGTGTGGAGCATCCCCTCGACGACCGCGAAATCGCAGTATGGGCAATGCTTCTGGCAGAAGGGAATATGGACATAGATACCGATCTGCGCGTCGGGATTACTGATTGGTACTTCGGCGATTGCATCGGCAATGTGCGTGGCGTGCTGACTGATGTGTTGAGGTACGGCATTCTGCACAGCTAGGCCACGAGCGTGGGATAGGGAACTTCAACGTTGTCGCCAATGCAGGTCGGTTCGGGAATCGGATCGCCGTCTTCCGCCATGCCGCGAAGATGAAAGGCAATCGCGTCGCGAATCATCTGCCGTGTCTCCTCAATCGTGTGTCCCGTCGCGACACAACCGGGAAGATCAGGGACGTATGCTGAGTAGTTCCGTGGGCCAGATTCGATAATAACCGCGTACTTCACTCTGTTTGCTCCTTCAACCATCCTGCCTGCTCCTGAATCGTTTTCCACGTCTTCGGGTTCAGATCGTCATTCGGATGGCCGGGTACTGTCACTTTCCCTGGTTTCGATGGGTGTTTGTATTGCCGGTGGCTGCCTTCCTGATTCTTGAGATACCATCCATCATCCATGAGCCGCCGAATGGCATCACGCACCTTCATTCTTTATGCCCGATTCGCATGGGTGTCAAGCACCTCTTCATACGGGTTGCCCGTGCGATGCCGGGGACTGCTCCGCTTTGCTTGCTTGATCGCTCACTATCGCTTGGAAGGCGGCTTCCGCCGCAGCGGCATCATCGGCGGTCGCGGGGCGATCGCTGTACCGCGCCGCGCGATAGACATCGGTGATGATGAGGAGTGGCGCGCCGGCATGCGGGTAAATCCCTTCGAGGGGAGGCACATGCTCGCGGGGCGCGGCGGACAGGGCGCGGGGCGCGCCCGCCCGCGCGCCACGATGGAGCAGGCGCGAGTAGAGGGTGCGGATCT
>JALYUS010000613.1 GCA_030853625.1 Chloroflexota bacterium | reverse complement strand
GGACACAGAGCGCGCAGAGGACGTAGAGGAAGGAAATACAGAATTTCCTTCTATGATCTCCGCGTCCTCTGCGCTCATTCGGTTTCCTTCCCGTCGTCTTAGCGGTTCATTGCCGATGAGAGTTGTGTTACTTTGTCGGCGCGTATTCGCGGAGGATACCGGCGAGGGTCTTGATGCCGCGGCGGATCGTCTCTTCATCCGTAAATGAATAGGCGAGACGGATATTACGCCGCCCTTGCTGATTCGGGAAGAAAACCGTGCCGGGCATGAAGTCCACGCCGTGCGCCGCCGCCTCCGGCTGGATCGCGACGGAATCCATGCCCTCCGGCAGCGTGAGCCAGACGAAGAAGCCGCCCGCCGGCTCCGTCCATGTGACACCTTCCGGCATCTCCGCCGTGAGCGCGCCAATCATCGCGTCTCGCCGGTTCCGGTAGACGGTGACGAGTTCTTTGACGTGTCCTTCGAGGTGCGATGGCGCGTATTCCGCGACGATGTGCGAGGCGAAGGGGCTTGTGCCGCCGTCCGGCTTCAGTTTCGAGACTTTGTGGATGAACGGCTCCGGCGCAATGATCCAGCCAAGCCGCAGGCCCGCGCCGATAATCTTCGAGAAGGTGCCAGTATAGATCACTAACCCGGCATCATCCAGCGCGATCATCATCGGCAATCGCTCACCGGAGAAGCGCAGGTCGTAGTAGGCGTCGTCCTCGAGGACGGCGACGTTGTACTCCTTCGCCAGTTCGAGGATGCGCAGCCGCCGCTCCAGCGTCGTCGTCACGCCCGTCGGGTTCTGGAAGGTGGGGATCGTGTAGATGAACTTCGGCTGGATGCCTTGCGCCTTCAGTTCGGCCAGTTTGTCCGCAAGAAGGTCCATCTTCATGCCCTGATCGTCCATCGGGATACCGACGACGTTCGCCTGGTGGGCGCTGAAGAGGCGGAGCGCGCCAAGAAAGGTCGGCTCCTCGGAGAGGATGACATCGCCCGGATCAACGAGGGCGTCGCAGACGAGGTCAATCGCCTGCGACGCGCCTGCCGTAATGAGGACATTCTCCGGGCGCACATCCACGCCGTTATCGCGCTTCAGTTTAATCAGCAGTTGCTCGATCAGGCCGGTGTAGCCAGCGGCGCCGCCATACTGGAGCGCCCACTGGCCGTTTTTCTCCATCGCCCGCGCCGTCGCAGCGGCAATCTCCTGCGTTGGCATGCTCTTCGGATCGGGTGCGCCGCCCGCGAAATTCACCCGATCCGGCGACAGTCCGCGCCCGCCCGGCGCGCCCGGCGCGACGCGCTTCGCCGCCGCCGAGAAAAGACCATCCAACCGCGTCGTCTCCGTCTGTGTCATCGCATGCCCTCCATGTTCATTCGTTCATCATCCTATCCGAAGATGTCTCCACTATACCCGCACACGCCAATTGCGTCACGCGCGGGAAGGGCAGAGTTTCTGTGCGATACTCCCATTGTTCGGAACGCATTGGAGTGACAGAACGGGACAGTCCATGGCAGAGCAGCAGGAGAAGCCACGGCGGATCGTCGCTGTCGGTAGCGGCAAGGGTGGCGTCGGAAAAAGTACGGTGGCGGTCAATCTGGCGGTCGCGCTCGCGGCGCTCGGCCATCGGGTTGGGTTACTCGACGCGGACATCCACGGGCCGGATGTCGGTGTGATGCTTGGCGCACGGCGGCGTGGGGGCGCGCCCGGCGAAGTGATGCTCCCCATTGGGCATCGCGCGCCGCTAAAGCGGGCGGAACAAATGCCCGCTGTCGAGCGATTCGGCGTGCAAACGTTTTCGGTCGGCATGCTGATCGGCGAGCGGCAGGCGGTGAAACTCGATGGCCGCTTTGCCGGGATGCTCGTCCAGCAACTAATCGCGGATGTGGCGTGGGGACCGCTCGATGTCCTTCTGCTCGATCTCCCGCCCGGCACGGCGGAGCCACACGAGACGGTGGCACGCCAAGTCAAGCCGGACGGCGTCGTCCTCGTGACAACGCCGCAAGAGGTCGCGCAGATTGATACGATGCGCATGCTGCACTTCTACGAGGCGGCGCAGGTGCCGGTGATTGGGACAATCCTCAACATGGCATACTTTACCTGCCCCGATTGCGGCGCACGGCATACGATCTGGCCGCGCCACGACACGCCGGACGGGCCGCTCACCTACCCAATCCTCGCGGAACTGCCACTCACTCCGGCGATCGCAAGCGCGGGCGATGCCGGGCGCCCGATCGTCGCGACCCAGCCGGAGAGTGCGGCGGCACGGGCATTCTTCACCGC
>JALYUS010000595.1 GCA_030853625.1 Chloroflexota bacterium | reverse complement strand
ATTCTCGCCACCGTGCAGTTGGGCGGCGCAATCCTCGCGGAATCCACGCTGAGTTTCCTCGGCTTCGGCGTCAAACCGCCGATGCCCGCGTGGGGCAGCATGCTCGCCACCAGTGGGCAGCAGTTCTTTCTCCGCGCGCCGACATTGGCGATCTGGCCGGGGCTGGCGATCAGCCTCGCCGTCTTTGGTTTCAACATGCTCGGCGACGCGCTGCGCGATGTACTCGATCCCCGGTTGCGTGGCTCGCGATAACCGCGCTTATTCATAGTCGCCTTCGGCGGAAATCCTAATCCCCGGCCTTTGCGTGCAATCTCCACGTCGTGTAGCATGGCATCGTGTACGTGCGTTGGGTCATCTATTCTCTCATCGAGGAGTAAAGCGTGCCGCGTGGTCTTGAGAATTCGATCATTGATTTTCTCCGTAGTCTCTATGGCAGTGTCGGGTGGCTGGGCGTATTTCTCGCCATGACCATCGAAAGCGCGGCGATCCCGATTCCCAGCGAGGTGATTATGCCGCTCGCCGGGTGGTTCCTGATCAAAGATCAGCAGCATGCGGTCTGGTTCGTCGTGATCGCGGGAATTGTCGGCGCGCTCGGTTGCGTGCTCGGCTCGATCATTACCTACGGGATCGGTGCGGCCGGCGGGCGACCGTTGCTGATGAAGTACGGCAAGTTCGTGCTCATCTCCCCGCACCACATCGAAGTCGCCGACAAATGGTTTGACGAGAAGGGCGAAGCGACCGCCTTTGTTTCCCGGCTCCTCCCGGTTGTGCGGACATTTATCTCGCTCCCCGCCGGTGTCGCGCGGATGAATCTCCCACGCTTCATCATCTATACATTCGCGGGTTCATTCCTCTGGTGTGTCGCGCTCGCGACTGGCGGGTATTACGCGGGGGCGAACTATCTCCGGCTCCGGAACGCCCTGCGGCCGTTCGATTATCCGGTAGCCGCTCTTGTGGTCATTCTGATCGTTGTCTTCATCGTTCGCGGTCGCCAATCGCATGATCGCACGCACGTCGAAGTGAGGAACTAATGGCTACTACTACCACACCGACCGTTATTGGCAGCACGATGACGAATCTGCGCTGCACGTATTGCGGCACGGAATACGACGCCGATACATTGCAAACGCTCTGCCCAAAAGATGGCCGGGTGCTCGCGCCGCAGTATGACCTGCATCGCGCCGCACAGACAATGACGAAGGAAGTGCTCAAAGAGCGTCCGGCGACGATGTGGCGCTACACCGAGATCATGCCGGCCCGCGATCCCGCCCATGTCGTTACCCTCGGTGAAGGCTGGACACCCCTGCTGACGATGGCTGGCCTTGAACCGCTGACCGGCTTGTCGCATGTCTGGGCGAAGGACGAAAGCCGCAATCCGACCGGCAGTTTCAAGGATCGCGGCCTCGGCGCGGCGATTACGCGGGCGCGCGAACTGGGCGTCACGGCGGTCGCCATCCCATCGGCGGGCAATGCCGCGTCCGCGATGTCCGCGTTCGCCGCGCGGGCCGGGATGGAGGCCTTCGTCTTCATGCCGCAGGATACGCCGGACGCGATGAAGGCGGAGTGCGCCGCCTATGGCGCGCATCTCTTTCTCGTCAATGGCCTCATCAATGACTGCGGTGCGATCATCAAGCAGCAGAGCGGCCCGCGCGGCTGGTTCGATGTTTCAACGCTCAAAGAACCCTATCGTGCCGAGGGGAAAAAGACCCTCGGCCTCGAAATCGTCGAGCAACTGGGCTGGCGCGTGCCGGACGTGATTATCTATCCGACCGGCGGTGGCACGGGCATCGTCGGGATGTGGAAGGCGTTCGCGGAACTGGAAGCGATGGGGTTGATTGGCCCTGCGCGACCGAAGATGGTCGTCGTTCAGGCGGCCGATTGCGCGCCGATTGTCCGGGCCTTCGAGCAGGGCGAGCGCCATGCCACGCTCTGGGAAAATGCCCACACCATCGCCCCCGGCATGCGCGTCCCAATCGCGGTCGGTGATTATTTGATTCTCGACGCGGTGCGCGAAAGCGGCGGGACCTGCATCACGGTGACGGACAACGAGATGGTGGAACTTGCGCCACGGATCGCGGCAGCGACCGGGATCTGGCCGTCCCCTGAAGCGGCAAGCACGGTCGTCGCCGCGCGGAAATTACGCGAAAGCGGTTGGTTGAACGACGATGCCGAGGTCGTCTGCTTCTTCACCGCCGGTGGCATCAAGCATCTCGACCTCGCGACGGTGCCGACTGGGCCAATCCTCACGCCGGGTGATCCCGGCATCGGCGCGATCATTGATGCCGCACTTGGCGGCGAGCGCTAGCATGGCAGCGCAACCAACCCTCTTTAGCCGCATCATCGCGGGCGACATCCCCGCCGATATCGTCTACCGTGACGAATATTGCCTCGCCTTCCGGGATATTCAGCCGCAGGCGCCTGTGCATTTGCTCATCGTGCCGATCGAGCCGATTCCCAGCGTGGCGAACGTCGCGCCAGGACACGAGCAACTGCTCGGTCATCTCCTCGTCATCGCGGCACGTCTGGGGGAAGAATTCGGCGTGGCAGGTTCCGGATACCGGCTCATCATCAATCATGGCGACGACGCGGGGCAGACAGTGCCCCATCTCCATCTCCATCTGATCGGTGGGCGACCACTCGGCGCGCTCGTCGGCGATGCGCAGTCATCGTCGCATTGACGAAACGCCGCATGATCCGTATACTCAGCGGGCAAATCGCGGCGGGCGGAGGCTCGCAACATGGTCGTTGATGGGGGGTGACGGCGGTTGACCGAAGTAGTCGTCGGTGATAACGAAAGTTTCGAGGCAGCACTCAAGCGTTTCAATAAGAAAGTCCAGCAAGAGGGCATTCTCGCGGAAGCGCGGCGGCGCGAGCACTACGAAAAGCCGAGTGTGAAGCGCAAGAAGAAAGAAGCGGCGCGGCGGCGCAAGCTCTTGAAGAAGGCGCGCACGATCTAACCCCTATAAGCC
>JALYUS010000587.1 GCA_030853625.1 Chloroflexota bacterium | reverse complement strand
TCGTCCGAAACAACCGCGAGGTCTTGCGTGATCTCGATCTCGATGCGCCGTGGCTCCAGCGGAATCACCGCGTCCACCGGCACGGGCGCGATGACCGCATCCGTCAGCGGCAACACGGGCGGCGTGTCGAAGACGAGCGCCGCCGCGATCACCTCGTCCATGTGCGTCACCCAGACCATGTGCATATCACGCAGGATGTCCTTCGGGATCTTCACCGCGTCGGTGCGATTCTCCGCTGGCGCGATGACGGTGCGAATCCCGGCGCGATGCGCGCCAAGCACCTTCTCTTTCAGGCCACCAATTCCCATCACGCGTCCGCGCAACGTGATTTCACCGGTCATTGCAACATCGTGACGCACGGGCCGCTTGGTCAGAGCCGAGACGAGCGCCGTCACCATCGTCACACCGGCGGATGGCCCGTCCTTCGGCGTCGCGCCTTCGGGCAGATGGATATGGACATCCGTCGTCCGCTGGAAATCCGCGTCAATGTTGAGCGCGGCGGCGCGGGAGCGGGCGTAGGATTGGGCGGCGCGCGCTGATTCCTGCATCACGTCACCCGCGCGACCGGTAATCGTCATCGTGCCGTGGCCGGGCATCGTTGCCACTTCAACGGGCAGGATGTCGCCGCCCGCAATCTCAGAGACGCTGAGGCCAATCGCAACACCGATCTGGTTTTCGCGCAGATCGTGGTCCGTACCATAGCGGGGGGGGCCAAGGAATTCTTCGAGTCTCGCCTGCGTGATCTTCAGTTTCTTCGACCGCTTGCCGGTCTCGGCGACGGCGATGCGCGCCGCCTTGCGGCAGACGCTGCCGACCTGCCGTTCGAGCGAACGCACGCCCGCCTCGCGCGTGTAATGGCGCACGATCAGCCGGATGATCGCCGGCGGAAGGTCAACGAAGCCGGGGTCAAGGCCGTGGCTCTCTGCCTGCTTCGGCAAGAGATGGCGGCGGCAGATTTCGATCTTCTCTTCCTCGGTGTAGCCGCCGATTTCGATAATCTCCATCCGATCCCGCAGCGGGCGCGGAATATTGCCGAGAGAGTTGCCGGTGGTGATAAACATGACATCGGAGAGGTCGTACGGGAGATCGAGGTAGTGATCCACGAAGGCATGGTTCTGCTCCGGGTCGAGCACTTCGAGCATGGCAGCGGCGGGATCGCCGCGGAAGTCCGCGCTCATCTTGTCTATTTCGTCCAGCAGGATCACCGGGTTGAGCGTACCCGCCTGCTTGAGCGCCTGAATGATCCGCCCAGGGAAAGCGCCGATATACGTGCGCCGGTGCCCGCGAATATCCGCCTCGTCGCGCACGCCGCCGAGCGAAACACGGACGAATTTCCGATCCATCGCGCGGGCAATCGAGCGCCCAAGCGAGGTCTTGCCGACGCCGGGAGGCCCAATAAAGCAAAGTATCGTCGGCATATGCCGCGTCACGCCGCGCTCCGCCACCAACGCACGCACGGCAAGGAAATCGAGAATGCGCTCCTTGACATGATCGAGGCTGTCGTGATCCTCATCGAGGACGTTCTGCGCCAGCGCGAGATCGAGCCGGTCGGTTGTCCGCTCCGTCCACGGCAGTGCGAGCGCCCAATCGAGATAGGTGCGGACAACTGTCGCCTCAGCGGAGACGCCGGGCATCCGCTCCAGCCGCGCCAGTTCACGACGGAGGCGATCCTCGATGTCGGCAGGCAAGCCGCGCTCCGTGATCGCGACGCGCAGCAGTTCGATGTCGTTTTGTGTCGTCTCACCGAGTTCGTCATGAATCGCTTTCAATTGCTCGCGGAGGTAATATTCACGCTGGTTTTTATCTATTTGCTCGCGCACGCGGTCCTTAATTTTCTGTTCAAGATCAACAACTTCCAATTCGCCTGAAAGGACGATCGCCAGCCGTTCGAGTCGCTTTAGTTTGTTCGGCTCCTCCAGCAGCGCCTGCCGCTCCTTCGGATCAGTGACCAGCACCGCGAGCACGTCGCCGAGATGACCGACGTCGGTCGTGCTATTAGCGGCGTCCACAAGGTCGTTCGCACTGTTCCCGCGCAACTTCGCATATTTGCCGAGCAGTTCACGGATTT
The DNA here is from genome assembly GCA_030853625.1 of Chloroflexota bacterium. GTDB lineage: Bacteria > Chloroflexota > Chloroflexia > Thermomicrobiales > JALYUS01 > JALYUS01. Next base: position 12,824 of record JALYUS010000587.1, on the reverse strand, counting down.
GCCGCGCCCAGGCGCGATTCTCCTGCTCGAAACCAGCCTGCTCATACATTTCCTCGACACCGACGAAGTAGCAGGGCTTGGTCGCCTCCGTCCCCGTGATCTTCACGCGGCACAGCCCTTCGAGCGCGACGACGATCACGCCGCCCTGCTCGCGCTCGGATTCCTTGATGCGGCAGAGTGTCCCAACCTCATAGACATCACTCGGCGTCGGCTCCTCGATCGTCGGATCGCGCAGCGCCGACGCGACGAGATACTGGTCGCGCTCCATCGCCTCCTCAATCGCATCGAGCGAGCGCGGTCGGCCCACATGGATTTTCGTCGTACTCTGCGGAAAGACAACGATGTTCTTGAGCGCCAGGAGTGGATACCGTGGCGCAAACGAATCAACCATACTCATTAACTGTGCCCCCTTCCCAGTTGCCACCGCTCCCGTGACTTCTGGCTCACCGGGCGGCGGCTAATCCGCCCTCCCGACCCCTTCCTCATGGTCTGTTCCTCCGGGACCCGCGCCGCCCTACCCGGTCGATGCTCTCACACGGTCATCAATCGCTTAACGGCGATGGCGCGTGTATAGCACACCCCGCGCTCGACCCCCGTTTTCGCTGCCACCGCTTTCGCCGCCGCTGCCGGAGAGAATCCGGCTTCGAGCGACGCACGCAGGAGCGCGTCAATCGTTTCCTCATCCACCGCATCCGCGATTGACGGTGGCGCCTCCGCGATGATGACGACGTATTCGCCGCGTGGTGGCCGATCCACGAACCCTGCCGCCGCCCCGGACAGTGATGTGACGACAATTTCCTCATGCAGTTTCGTCAGTTCACGGCAGAGTGCGCACGTCCGGTCGCCAAGCACGGCGAGCGCGTCCGCGATCATCGCAGCGATGCGATGCGGCGCTTCGAAGAAGACAGCGGGACACGGCGATTCGCGCAGTGATCCGAGCGCGGTCCGCCGCGCACCCGGTTTCGGCGGCAAAAAGCCGAGGAAGGTGAACGGCCCCGGCACGAGACCGGAGGCGACGACCGCCGCCAGCAGCGAAGATGGTCCCGGCACCGGCACGACGCGGTGCCCCGCCGCATGCACCGCCGCGACGACCCGCGCCCCCGGATCAGCGATTAGCGGCGTACCCGCGTCGGAGACCAGCGCAACATCGTCACCGGCATCGAGGCGCGTGACGATTGCCGCCGTGCGCTCGCGCTCATTGTGCATGTGCAACGAGAGGTAGCGCGCGTTGATACCGAAGTGCGCGAGCAACTGCCCCGTATGGCGGGTATCCTCGGCGGCAACGACCGCCACTTCCCGCAAGACACGGAGCGCTCGCAGTGTAATATCTTCGCGGTTGCCGATCGGCGTTGCCACGATAAACAGCGTCCCCACAGACTACTTCTTCCCTCTTCAGGAGCAGTATACCCGGCTCGCGCGTAAAACGGGTCTGCGTTTTCGCGTGTCAGTATCTATTGCTCCCACAAAAAGCATTGTACGGACACTTCTGTTCCGGCGCAATACGAAAAGGAGAATCGGGTTTTCCCGATTCTTCACGGCATCACGATGATTGGCCCGCGCCATTCGCGTCCGTTACGCCGATGTGCGTACCCAGAGTGTACGCGTCGTTTGTCTTTCTCCGGCAATGAGATCGAGCATCATCTGTCGTTCATGGCGGCGCAACTCGCGAAAGGTACCGATTGCGTCCTCTGCGGCATCATGGAACCCCATCCCACGGAACCGCTCGACAATGGCGTCGAAAATGCCCTGCTCGGCGAAGGCGCGCGTCGAACCGAGCCACGGCGCGAGTGTTAACTGGGCAATCGCCGTGAACTCCGGCCTGAGACGCCGGACCGATTGCAACCGCTCGTCCGCCGATCCGACCATGCCATCCATCAGCACGACCGGGCCATGGGCGGCGTCATGGCGGGTGTCCACGATCAGCGCTTTGCCGATGCGCGGGAAAAAAATGCTCATCACTTCCGCTTCGGCCAGCGCGCGGATGATCTTGCTGCTTGAAATGTTGTAGGCGTTGTCCATCTTCTGCCGTCCTCTCACGTCTGAGACCGTGCATCTGCATTCTCAGGCGGTCGTCTCATCCGGCGCGGCGCCGGTCTCTGCCTGCTCCGTGAGGTGTTCGGTTTCCGCGTTCGGCTTCCCGGCGCCGTGGCCATTCTTACTCATCGCCAGCACATCGAGCATCGTCGCATGGAGATGGCCGTTCGAGCCAACGATGTCGTGACCGTCCACGCGAAAGGCATTGCCATACGGGTCCGAGATCGTGCCGCCCGCCTCCCGAATCATCAATGCGCCCGCTGCCATGTCCCACGGTTGCAAGTTCAGTTCCCAGAAGCCGTCGAATCGCCCGGCAGCAACGTAGCAGAGGTCGAGCGCGGCGGCGCCATCGCGGCGCGTCGCCTGCGTGCGAAGGACGAAGTTACCCCAATTAACGAGATTGTTGGTCGGGCCGTCCAGGCGATAGGGAAAGCCGGTGCAAAGCAGGCCGCCGATCAAATCCGTCACGCCGGAGACGGCAATTGGCGTGCCATTGAGCGTCGCGCCGCCGCCTTTGATCGCGACGAAGAGTTCGTTCATATACGGTGCGAAGACGACGCCGACGACTGGTTCGCCTCCGTGCTCGACCGCGATCGAGACGCAATACAACGGGTAGTGGTGCGCGAAGTTCGTTGTACCATCGAGCGGATCAACGATCCAACGATATGCGCCATTGCCGCCGGTGCCGGTCCCTTCCTCCGCGAGGATGCGATGATCGGGATAGCGCCGCGTGATCGCATCAATGATGATCTGCTCGCTGCGCTTGTCCGCCTCAGTGACGAGATCGCGCTTGCCTTCGCCCTTGAAGACGATCTCCTTCACGCCCTGTACGGCTACCGCGCGGATCGCCGCACCCGCCTCGCGCACCGCCGCGATCGCAACATCGCGCATCTCGACCAATTCATCTGGGATAGACACAGGCGCTCCTTCGTTGGCAGGCGTACGCGGCACGCACTGCCGCCCGATGCAGTATACCCGACTGGGCGTATTGGTTGTCGCCTTCTGGGAATCCCACCCCCCAACCCCCTTCCCTCGGAGGGAAGGGGGAGCGAGCCTCCGTGAGACCGGGATGTTCAGGGAACACCTCGGGATTGCGGTGAGTTACCCCTTCCCTGCGTGGGAAGGGGCAGGGGGGTAGGATTCTCCGGCACATCCCGGCACGCCTGTATTACAATGGGGCGACGCGGTCGCTGTATCGCCTGCCACTATCGCTCCGACCGAGGACCAGCCAACGATGCATGTGGAACGGCGCGGACGGAAAAACAGCAGCCGACGAGTCGCCATTGGCGGGCTTGCCCACGAAACGAATCTTTTCAGCAACGTTCCGACGGACTTCGAGCAATTTCGCCAGCGCGTCCTGATCGGTGGCCGCGATCTCCTCACCGGATTCGCGGGCACACGGACCGTCATCGGTGGGTTTCTCGACGGTATCACGGCCACTGGCGCGACCGCGATTCCCCTCCTCTATGCCTCCGCGACACCCGGCGGCATCGTCACACGCGCCGCGTACGCCGAACTGCGTCAGGCGCTCCTCGACCGTCTGCGCGCTGCCGGTGCGGTGGATGCCGTCCTGCTGGGGCTGCACGGCGCGATGGTTGCTGAGGATGTCGCGGATGTGGAAGCCGACCTCTTGCAGGCGGTACGCGCCATCGTCGGGCGCGGCGTGCCGGTGATCGCGACGCTCGACTCGCACGCGAACATTTCCCCCGCGATGGTCCATGCCGCCGATGCGCTGGTCGCGTACACGACCTATCCGCACATTGATACGTACGAGCGCGGCTACGAGGCAACAACGATTCTTCAACGCCTCCTCGATAGACAAACGACGATTGCAACCGCGCTCGCCTGCCCGCCAATGCTTGCACCTCTCCCGCCGCAATGCACAACCGAGGAGACGCCAATGCGCCAGATTCTGCGGGTTGCCGAGCGCGAGCGGCGACGACCGGGCGTGCTGAATATCAGTGTCGCGGGTGGCTTCCCCTACAGCGATGTCCGCGATGCCGGTCTGCGCGTGCTCGTTTCGACAGTGGACGATGAACTACTGGCGCGGGATGTCGCCCAGCGGATCGCGGACGACGCGTGGCGGCGGCGCGCGGCGTTCACACCCGCCCTCACGCCGATTGACGAAGCGGTGCGGCAGGTAGAAGCCGCGACCGCATACCCGATCATCCTCGCGGACAGTGGTGACAATCCCGGCGCGGGTGCGCCGTGCGACGGCACCGTGCTCCTTGCCGCGCTGCGCGAGGCCCGCATGCGCGCTGTTGTCATCGGGGTGATCCGCGATCCCGAGACGGTCGCGCACGCGGTCGCGGCGGGCGCGGGGGCGGCGATCGCGGTGCGCCTCGGCGGGAAGACGGATGACCTGCATGGCGTTCCGGTGAGCGCGATTGCCCGCGTCGGACGGATCACCGATGGAATCTTCACGAACACCGGGCCAATGGGAACGGGCGGGCGGACGCGGATGGGTACGACCGTGGTGCTTGATCTGGACGGCATCGCAGTGATCGTGACGGAGGAGCGCGTCCAGGCACTGGACCTCTCGCTCTTTCGCAGCGTTGGTATCGAGCCGATGGCGATGCGCGCCATCGTCGTCAAATCGAGCGTCCACTTCCGCGCGGCATTCGCGCCGATTGCGGCGAAGATTGTTGACGTAGACACGCCAGGGATCAGCAGCCCGCATCTCGAACGATTCGCGTTTCAGCGCGTGCGCCGCCCGATCTGGCCGCTGGATGCGGACACGACCTACGGACCGGGAGAATGACGATGCATACCGTTCGAGCGCGCGACATGGCGCAACGCACACGCCTCGTTGAGGTCGCGGCGGGACGCGCACCCGCCGACCTTATCCTCGCCAATGCGCGGATCGTTAATGTCCACGTCGGCGACATCGAGGAAGGCAATGTTGCGATTTGTGACGGCCGGATCGCGGGCGTCGGGCTATACACGCGCGGCGCGGAGACCGTTGATCTCGGCGGGCGATACCTCGCGCCGGGATTAATGGACGCGCATATCCATCTCGAATCGAGCCTGCTCTGGGTCAGCGAATTCGCGCGCGCCGTCATCCCGCACGGCACCAGTGTGACGGTCTCCGATCCGCATGAAATCGCCAATGTGCTTGGGCTGATCGGCATGCGCGCGCTGATCACCGGGACGCGCGACCTGCCGATGTCGTGCTATTTCACGATGCCCTCCTGCGTGCCCGCCAGCCCAAACGAGACGGCGGGCGCGACGTTCGGAGCGGATGAGATCGCGGAAGGGCTGGCGATCCCGGAGGTGATCGGCCTCGGCGAACTGATGGCCTACCCACTCGTCATTGACGCTGTCCCGGCGCTCCTCGCCCGCGCGATTGCCGCCGAGGAAGCGCACCGACCGATTGACGGTCACGCGCCCGGCGTGCGCGGCCTGGATTTGCAGGCCTACATCGCCGCCGGTCCGCGCTCCGATCACGAATCCGTCACGCGGGAAGAGGCAGCGGAGAAATTGCGGCGCGGGATGTCCATTATGATTCGTGAAGGTTCGACGGAGCACAATCTCGCCGCCCTCCTGCCGCTCGTCAATGATCGGACATGGCCGTTCATCATGTTTTGCTCCGACGACCGGGAATGCTCGACGCTCGTCGCGGATGGGCATATGGACGAAACGCTGCGGCGTGCGGTGCGCGGCGGTCTCGATCCGATTCGCGCCCTGCAACTTTGCACGATCAACACCGCGCACTACTGGAACCTCCACGATCGCGGCGCCATCGCACCGGGGATGCGCGCCGATCTGGTCGTACTGGAAGACCTGGCGTCGTTCCGTGTCCTGCGCACCTATCACGCGGGAACGTGCGTCGCAACGGAGGGCGTGCCGCTCTTCGCACGTGCGAGCGCGATCCCCGATGCGCTACGGCGGACGATGCATATCGGCGCGTTTGGCGTCGCGCGGCTCGGCATGCCGTCGGACGGCAGCCCGATGGACGCGGTGGGCATTATCCCCGGCCAGATCGTCACCGAGCGCCTGCGCGTCGCACCGCTCGTTGTGGATGGCTACGTTCAGGCTGACCCCACCCGCGACATCCTCAAATTGGCGTGCATCGAGCGGCACCGCGCGACGGGGAATGTCGGTGTCGGCCTCGTCGTCGGTCTCGGTCTGCGGTCAGGGGCAATCGCCTCATCCGTCGCACACGACGCCCACAACATTATCGTCGCGGGCACGAACGACGATGACATGGCCCGCGCAGTCCGCGCGGTCGAAGTGATGGACGGCGGCCTCGTCCTCGTCGTCAATGGTGCGGTGCGCGGGCAGATGCCACTACCGATTGCCGGATTGCTCTCGGATCAGCCTGCCACGTCAGTCGCCCGCGATCTTGAGCATCTCTCGCGGCAGGTACACGCGCTCGGTTCGCCGCTCCCCGCGCCCTTCGCCACCCTCTCCTTCCTCGCACTCTCGGTGATCCCGGCCGCCCGCGTCACCGATCAGGGATTTATCGCGCTCTAAGTGTCACGAAGATACTGGTGCTGATCCGCCATTTTCGGCACGCGGTGATCGGCCGCGCCCTCGTGGAGATCGCCGCCGCGTGGTACTGGCAAATTCCCTGGCTCCTCGCCGTCGCTATGATTCTCAGCGCGAGGGAGACGTTCGAGACCAGCAACGATATCGCCGCGCTCACGCAGGCGGAGCGACTGTCGCGCCGACGCGCGGCTACGGTGAAAAACGGGCGATGAGATGAGTCGGAAGGAGGTCGCTCTGAGCGCCTTGCCATCCGCATAGTATCCGAGCGTCTTCAGCGCTCGTCTATCCCGCCGCTGTGCCGCCGCCGAATCGTTTTCTGCTGGCGGCGGCGGGCGCGACGATCCATTTTCAACGCCCACCGGCTGACAACGACCGCGAGGAGTGCGGCGAACAGGAGGCCGGCGATCAACACCGTCACGCCAAGTTGCACAGACACTTAGATGGCTCCTTCGCGAGGCGGATCCGCGTCATCGGGCGCATGACCGATGGAAACCGGCATAATGCCGATACGATAGGACTGCTCGACGATACCGCGACGCACGCGCCGTTCCGCCGATGCCAACCGTTCGATGATCGGGCTTTCCGGCCGCACGGCCTGGAGCATCGTCCGCACCTGACGCATACTATCCAGCGACTTGTTGAAGGCGAGCACGACATCACCCTCGCTGAGGCCGATTTTCTCGACGATGCGCTCCATCACCGCCCCACGACACCACGCCCGGAGCGCGCCGTAGAACAATGGGTGATACCCCGTCGTGATCGTCAGGCCCGCCCGGCGTTCCGCCACGAGGACGCCATGCGTCAGATCATCGAGGCGCTCGCGCACGAGCGTCAGGTGGCGCGGTAACTCAAAGGTATTCTCGAAGCGCGCATCCCGATCATAAGCGAACCACGAAAAGACTTCCGCCACATCCTCCGGCGCGAGGTCGTCGAGCCAGCCGCGATCAACGAGTTCCGCAATGACCAGCCCATTCCGGTCGAAAATATCGGCAAGTACGTCGGCTTTCGGCGTCGTCTGCCCGCGATGGAGATAGCCGAACTGATGGAGCACGGCCGCGATGCCGCGAATGAGGTTCCGGGTCTGCGCGTCGTCCGCCTGCGATTCCTGCGTGGCCCGCTCCGCCAGCATCTGACGCTCGCGCGTCAGCCGCTCAAGCACGCCGAGGTTCCGGCGATGCTCGTCGCGAACCGGGCAGCCATCGCAGACGTGCGCGCGCTGCTGCTCAGTCAGGCGAAGGACCGCGTCGTGCGCCGTGTGGGTGGTCACGCGGGCCGCTTCCAGGTCCTCGCGCTGCACGAGGCGACGGGAGGCGCGGTGCTCCGATAACCACGCGTCGAGATCGGGGAGGCCGAGCGCCGCAACCGCCGCTCGCAGTGCACTCCATTCCGCGGAAGAAAGCGCTTCTGCGACGCCCGCGCTATTCTCCGGCAGCGCAATGAGGGCATCCGGAAGGGTGATGGCCGCGTCCGGCGATGGCAGGTGATCAATCTGCCGATATTCACTGACGACCGCAACGGCGAGCGGCGCATCCGCATCCGCAAGCCCGAAAAGGAAGCGGCCGATCGCGGCGCGTGTCGCATCCGCAGGTCGACCAAGATAGACCCCCCAGCCCTTCTCCCGGACGTGGATCATCGCGCCAATCGGGAGCGTGCGGAAGACCTGGCGCAGGACGTGCCGCGTCGGTTCCTTCCACGGGCGATCATCCGTCATCATCAGCACGCGCGTCTCATCCTCCCGCGCGCGGCGCTCCTGCGTCTCCGCCAGTTTGATGCCCCGTCCGAGTGCCCGAAATTCTTCGAGCAGATCGTCGCCGCCTTCGTAGCCGAGCAAGCAACCCTTAGCGACATTGGCGATCCGTTCCTCAAGGGCCATCAGGTCCATCTCCGTGTCGCGGACGCGCCGGTTTGTCTGATACTGTAGCAGGCTCTGACCGAGCAATTGGCGCACGCGCTCGCCCGCCGGTGGGTCCCAGAGGTTCAGGACCGTGGTGTATCGCACGGAGAATCCGCTGCGCACCGGATGGAGCGGCCCCGTCGCGATTCGCAGCATCTCCGTAAACGAGACGCGTTGACTGTAGGGTGTCACGACATGGCCGAGCGCGTCCATGCCGCGCCGCCCCGCCCGGCCTGACATTTGCTGGAATTCGTTCGGGATCAGCGGGCGGCGGCGGCGGCCATCCCACTTACTGAGCCGCCCAATCACGCACGTTCGGGCCGGCATGTTTACCCCAAGCGCCAGTGTGTCCGTTGCATAGACGACACCCATCAAGCCGCCGGTAAAGAGCGTCTCCACCAACTGCTTCAGGATCGGCAAGAGACCCGCGTGATGGCACCCGATGCCGCGTCGCGCCAGCCGGACAATCTGCGTCACCTGTGCCAGTTGCCGGTCTTCCGCCGCGAGCAAACCCAGATGCGCCTCGATGACCGTTTCGATCGCGGCCGCTCTGCCATCCGTCGCGAAGTCCACGCCCGCCGCCGCAGCGTGTTGCGCCCAGACCTCGCAATCCTTCCGGCTAAATTGGAAGTAGATGGCGGGCAGCATCGCCTGTTGCTGGAGCGTGAGGACGATTTCCGTCGGTGTCGGCTCATCACGCTCCGGTGGCATATCGAGGGCATCTTCCTCCCACGACTGGCCGCGATACGTGCGGCGATACTCACCGCCGATGTCCGGAAAATCCGCCACCTGCCGCCCCGTGCGATCAATCACGAGATTCAGTGCGCCATCGAGATAATAGTACAGCGCCAGTGGAACCGCCCGCTCGTCATGCGTAATCAGTTGGATTGGTCGGTGCGTCCGGCTGATCCACGCCGCGATCTCCTGCGCATTCGAGACGGTCGCTGAGAGGCAGACTAATCGGATATGTTCCGGGCAGAGAATGATCGCCTCTTCCCACGTCGTGCCGCGTTCCGGGTCCGCGAGGAAATGGATTTCATCGAAAATGATCGCGTCCACCGTGTCCATTTCCCACGGCGCCTGGATGAGCATGTTCCGCACAACCTCCGTCGTCATGACGAGGATCGGCGCGCGCGGATTGATCGTCACGTCGCCAGTGAGCAACCCGACCGCCTCGCCGTAGCACGCGCGGAGATCGCGGAATTTCTGGTTGGAGAGCGCCTTAATCGGCGTCGTGTACATCACCCGCGCGTGGTGAGCAAACGCGGCATGCACGGCGTACTCCGCGACGACGGTCTTACCCGTCCCGGTCGGTGCGGCAACCATCACGGACTCGCCGCGTTCGAGGAGCGCAATCGCCTCTTCCTGAAAAGGATCGAGCGGAAACGGATACAGTGCGTGAAACGACCCTGCCGCATCCTTCGTGAAGTGAGGCTGAGGAGTCTCAGATTGTGGTGGCAAGGTTGTCAATGCGGATTCACTTATGTCCATACCAATACAGCGGTCGCGATTCATCCACCAACGCAAAGTATACCATATGTGGAATGTATGCCCAGCGCGACAGCACCTTACACAACGGTTCCCGGCATTTGCTATACTGCGATGAGGAATCGCGGCGTGTGGTGCGCCGCATCATGAACTGAGGAATACCAATGCTCGAACAAATCCTGGCGACGCTCGAAGATCTCCGCGACCGTGTCGAGGTCGCGCAGGAGCGTCTTTGACCTCGCCAATAAAGAGACGCAAATTACCGAACTGAACGCCCAATCCGGTGTCGAGGGCTTCTGGGATGATCCACAGCAGGCCCAGCGCATCATGCAACGACTGACTAATCTGCAAAACCAGGTCAGCGCATGGCGAGCGCTGGCGGGCGAAATCACCGATGCGTGCGAAATGGCCGAACTCGCCCGCGACGACGCGGCGATCGTGGCGGAACTGCAAACCGAGGTGGCGGAATTGCGCGAGCGACTCGACCAGATGGAGTTCGATCTGATGCTTGCCGGGCCGCACGACGGTGCGAACGCGATCCTGGCGATCCACGCGGGCGCGGGCGGCACCGAGTCCCAGGATTGGGCCGACATGCTCCTGCGGATGTATCTCCGCTGGGCGGAGACGCGCGGCTTCGCGACGGACATCGTGGACCTCACCGACGGCGAAGAAGCGGGGATCAAGAGCGCGACGATTGAGATTCGCGGCGACTACGCCTATGGCTACGCGAAGGCCGAGCGCGGCGTTCACCGCCTCGTCCGCATCTCGCCGTACGACGCCAGTAAGCGGCGGCACACCTCGTTCGCGCTCGTGGAAGTGTTGCCCGAAATCGAGGATGACGCGGAAATCGTCATCGCCGACGATGACATCCGCGTGGATACCTACCGGGCTTCCGGCGCGGGCGGTCAGCACGTCAACAAGACGAGCAGCGCGATTCGCATTACACACATGCCCAGCGGCATCGTCGTCACCTGCCAGAATGAACGCTCGCAGGGTCAGAACCGCGAGACCGCGATGAAGATTCTCCGCGCGCGCCTCGTCGAACGGCGAGAAGCCGAGCGAGCAGTCGAGCAGTCCGCCTTGAAGGGCGAGCACGTTGCGGCGGGCTGGGGGAACGCGATTCGCTCATACGTCCTGCATCCGTATAACATGGTGAAGGATACACGCAGCGGATACGAGACCTCGAATACCCAGGCAGTGCTGAATGGTGAACTTGACGGGTTCATGAACGCATATTTACGCTGGCATATGGGTGATGCACCCGCTGCGGGAGACGAGGACGCCGCATGAAACGCCGCCGGATGTTCGTTGTGCCGCTCTTGTTCTGCCTCCTCGCGTCACCGGCGAGCGCGCTGCTCGCGCCGATCGGTGCGGCGGCGCCGACGGTCGCCGTCAGCGCGAGCACTGCGACGCCGCACTTCCCGCAGAATATCGCCTTTCATCTTGAGGCGAACGCGGCCTCCGGCGAGATCAGCGGCCTCAACCTGCTCTACCACGCCGCGAACACACCGGTAACGAAGCGCGTGCGTGTGCCGGTCGAACGCGGGCAGCAGATCAAACTCGATTACGCACTCGACACCCAGACCGACTTCCTCGCGCCAGGACTCGACATCGAATACTGGTGGGCATTCACGCTGAGTGACGGGACGCAGTCTCGCACCGATCCGGCCACGCTCTTTTACATGGACGACCAGCAGCAGTGGAAAAAGAAAATGAGCGGCCCCATTACGCTCTGGTGGTACAGCGGCGATGATGCGTTCGGCCAGGATGTGATTGACACCGCGACACGTACCGCAGCGATCGTGAAGAAGAGTTTCAACCTAACGAGCGACCGGCCGGTCCGTATCCTCATCTATGCCAACGCGCGCGATTTGCGCGTGGCCCTGCCACCGAACAGCGCGGAATGGATCGGCGGCGGCGCGTCTCCGGATTTAGGGATCATCCACGCGGCGATTGCGCCGGGAGGATCGGCAGCATCGGAAACCCGCCGCATTATCCCGCATGAGATGAGCCACATGATCGTCTATCAGGCGAGTCTCAACCCGTACAATCATCCGCCCCTCTGGCTGGACGAGGGACTTGCTGTGCATAATCAGGAGACACCCGACCTCCGGTTCCGCCCGCTCGTCCGCGATGCCGCCGACAATGGAAAACTGATTCCCATTCGCGCGCTGGATTCGCCCTTCCCCTTCAATGCGGAACAGGCCCTCTTGTCCTACGCGGAGAGCGAGAGCATCGTGGATTTCATCATTACGACCTACGGGAGCAAATACATCGGCGCACTCGTCTCGGCGTTCAAGGATGAACTCTCCTACGACCAGGTCGTGCAAAAGGTGCTCAAGGAGAGCATCGAGGACCTCGACAAGGAGTGGAAGGCAAGCCTCAATTACAGTGGCGACCAGGGTGGCATCACCGGGTAATCCGAACGCTGCGCCATAACGCATGGCACCGCTCCTGCATCGGTGAGAGCGCGTTATGGCGCAGGAGTGAGGTTGCGTATGCCTTCATCAGCAGTTGACGAGACAAACGTCACGGAAACGACACCGCTCCCGAAGAACAATCGGACACGGCGATTGGTCGCACTGTACGCGATCCTCGCCCTCCTCGCGGTTGTGGCTGGCGTCGTGGTCGGTGTCCACCGACATAATGCGGCGACAAGCGGGACCATCGCAGCGCCGACCGCGCAATCGCTCGTTGCGACGGCGCTCCCCGGCCTGCCAACGCCGACGCCACTCGCCAACAGACCATCCACACCGACCGCCGTACCGACCGCCGTGCCGCCCACTGAACCGCCGACAGCACTTCCACCGACCGATCCCCCGGCGACAACCGTTCCACCAACCGCGCCGCCAGAACCCCCACCGTCAGTCGTGGCAGCGCCTGTGCAACCCGCTCCCGCCGTTACCACCAATCAGAA
>JALYUS010000483.1 GCA_030853625.1 Chloroflexota bacterium | reverse complement strand
TATGAACCTGCGTGCGTTCTTCCTCGGTCAAATCCACGACATACCGTTTCATCTGCCCTCCTCCTTTGTTGGGAGAAGCGTGCCCCATCACCTCCTACTTGTCAAAAACCCGCTGGCGGCGTACTAGATAACGTGGTCAGTAGGATGACTCGCTTGTATGATGCGCGCAGGATTCGTCGTTGGCAAGGAGGTTCATCATGCGTCCACCCGCTCCCATCAGTTATGACCGCCTCGCCTGCCAGCCGCGCGTCTTCCTCCACCTGACCGGCATGCAGGCGCTTGATTTCGACGTACTCTTCGCCGACTTCCTGCCCCGCTACCTTGCTGCCGAACGCGTCCGCCTTTCTCGTCCCGACCGCCAGCGGGCGATCGGCGCCGGACGCCGGTTCGTCCGGTCGGTGCGCGACCAACTATTGCTCAGTGTGATCTGGTTGCGCCGCTACCCGACCGATGAAACGCTCGGTTTCTTGTTCGGCGTGGAACGGACGAGTATTGGCGATACCCGTGCGCGGATCATCCCGCTCCTGGCAGGGCTCGGTCTGGATACGATGCGCCTGCCTGATCCGGGCAAGAAGCAGCGACCGCAGTTGGACGATCTGCTGCGCGAGACGCCCGATCTGGCGGTGCTGGTGGACACGTATGAGCAACCAGTGCAGCGACACAAAGCGCGGGAGGAGGCGGATCGGTGGTATAGCGGCAAGAAGAAAATGCACACGAGCAAGACGCATGCTGCCCAGCGGGCGCCCGGCATTGATGAGCGGGATGGACGGATCGTGGACATCCCGCCCAGTGTGCCGGGGCCGACGGCGGACATTGTCGTGCTGAAGGGGTCGGGGTTGCTGCCCCGCGTGCCACCGGGGGTGGGCATGCTGGGCGATCTTGCCTATGTCGGGATGGGAGACCTGCATCCTGCTGTGCAAGGAGCGACACCGCGACGTAAGCCACGGGGCGCGCCACGTCCCCCGGAAGATGTCGCCTACAATCGGGCGTTCGCGCGGCGACGGGTGCCGGTGGAGCATGGGATCGGACGACTGCGGCGGTATGAGTGTCTGAGTCAGCGCGATCGCCATCACCGACGCGGGCTGACGGAGCGGAATCGGGCGGTGGCGGGGTTGGTGAATCGGCGCAACTGGCGGTTGAGCGATTGAGGGGAAACGGCTGGGGAGGGGGGCAGTCCATCCTTCCCACTATTACCCACATGATCTACTGGTCAATCACCCCTCCGCCTGAATCGTCAGGCCCAAGGAACGTGCCGCAGCAATTAGGCCCGCATCGTCCGCCCGCACCGGCTGCACCGGCAGGTTGTCGCCGATCAGCCGATCCGCGAAGAGCGCCCAGTATTCCCATGTTGCCCCGTGCCGTGACACGTATCGCAGCCCCGCGAAGGCGGGACTGCCGCTGGTGTCTGTCCGCTCGTGGACGTACTGCGCCACACGCTGGGTGAGGTGCCGGTCTCCGCTTATGACCGTGCTCAGATCGACGTCCCGATGACCGAGAGCCACAGCAAGGGGGGCGAAGTGGGTGCGTATCTCGGCAAGTGTGTCGGGATGGGCGACATCGACGAAGCGCAGCGCGGGATCGAGGAGCAGTCGGCCCACGCCGCGCAACTCACACCACCGGGCGGAGACCGCGCCAGTCAGCGACTGCGGCCTCTCCCATCGCGCCCCGGATCGTGCCCAATGCCGCGAGTGCCGCCAAGTCGGGGCGGAAGTAGGCGATAGTCTCCGCGAATGCCCCGTCCCGCTGCGCGGCGGCATAGACAATCCGGAACCGCTTCTCCTCAGGGATACCGTCCACCTTGCCCGGATCGTCGAACCGATTACCGAAGGTGCCATCCGCGTCGGCCCGCTCCCAGGGCGGCGGGGCAAATGGATCGGTAGGTGACCCGTCAGCCCCCCGTGCCACCCGAAAGATTGGTGAGAGCGGGGGCGGTACCGCGTGCAGCGTCATCCCTCGGCGAGGAAGGCGACTGCAGCGGCGCGCGCACCCGCATGATCACCCTCGTGCAGGGCCCGCGCCGGCGAGCGGTCATCCAGGACCGGATTCATGCCGAGGAACCACGCCTGGATCGTTTCCGGGGCTTCGTGCGCCCCCTCCAACAGGCGCACGATCTCGTAGGCGGTGCGCAGGCGCGCGGTCTCTCCCTGGGCCCAACGTGCCACCGTGCGCGTCCACGCCGGTGACGTACGCAGCGAGGCGCGGGGTGAGCACCTCGCGCAGTGCCGCCGCCCCCGCTGCCGACCGCTGTGAGCGCGGCACGCGAGGATCGGGTAGACTGACGCATGACGGGAACCTCCTTGCGTGAATAGTTTAGGCGCCTTCACCGCTAGTGGGTCAGTTGCGTTGCTCACCGCCATATCCTCATGCTGCCTGCTCCCAGTGAAGCGGTACCTTTGTACACGCGCCTGATCCGCCGAGCGCGTGACGATGGTGCCGTGCGCGTTCCCGCCGTGCTTTGCGCTTGCCACCCCAGACAAACGGCGTCGGCGTCCGATTCCAGCCCTCAGCAGTCGCTTCCAGCCAACCGATGATCTCCTCCGGCGTCTGCGGATGATGGCCCTCCAATGCCCGCCGCTTGAGGATGCGCTGGATGGACTCAGCGGGTGCCCGTTGGGCAGATTGAGCCAACTCCCCCCGAGCGGCGTGTCGAGCGGCATGATCCCATGCGCGAACAACCAGAGGACAAATGACGGCGTGAGATGGCCCGCAAGGTTGTCCAGCACGAGCAGCAGGCGCAACGGCGGCAAGATTTCGGGTACGGTGATCCGCACCGATAGCCCCTCCTGCCAGCGTTCCCAGCGGTGCCGATTCTCCCGCGCGCTCAGGGTCTCGGTTGATTCCGGCAGCACGGCGAGGATCGCGTGCAGTTCCGCTTCGAGCCACGGATGCAACACCGCATTCGTGCAACTGCGTACTCCCTTGACCCGCACCGTTCCGCTCGCCGGGTGGAAGAGGGTCAACTGCTTGGCGGTACCCGCGCGCACGTATTCGTGCGGATACCGCACTGGCTCGGCCATCGGTCGCCAGTGCATCCCCGGATAGGGGAGCGTTTGATAGGGACCAGCCTCGTCCTCAGTCCATACCGGTACCACCGTCTGTGCGTATGCCGCTTCGATCAACTTTTTTTTGCCACGGCATCGGGATCGACCACCGTTACCGCCCCGCTCTTGCGCGGACGGACGACCACGCCCGTCTCGCACCAACGGCGATCCCGCTGCCAGCGGAATCCCGCGTCGTGCAGGGCCTGCCAGATCGTCGCGGTGCTGACGGTTGGCAAGCCATCCGGTGCCTGTCGCAACGTCCGGCGGAGCGTCGTGAGCGACCACGTCCCGGTTTGATCGGCATCCCGGTCGGGCACGCGCCGTGCCTCGCGCAGAATCCGCTCCTGCTCTCGCAGGGTATACCGCTTCGGCTGACCGCCACCATGTCCGGGAGTGAGCGTCGTCAATCCGTCGTGGTTGAAGCGGGCGACCAAGTGCGCCACGGCATCGCCGCTCTTGCGCCCGGCGGCACGCGCTGCGTCGGTAAAGGACTGACCGGCAGCGACAGCGAGCACGGCTTTGGCCCGCGCGACGAGCGCGGCGGGTTCGGTGTGAGCGCGACTGAGCCGTTCCAGCGCGACGCCCTCATCGGGTGTGAGGGGACGGAGCGGCTCTTTCTGTGGACGGGGCATGGGCAGACTCCTCATGAGAGACGATACGAACATGTCTCCCCATGCTCTCACTCTGCCCGCCGAAAGGCAATCTCCAACACAACTGACCCACTAGATGCAAACCTATTTCAGCCAAGATGTACTAGGCCGGTGAAGAGGATGCCGGCGAAGGACTCGAAACGGCGGGGGACGATGTTTGCTGCTATATTCACCCGACAATGAATAATGCAAAGAGCACTCCGACAACGAGAAA
>JALYUS010000473.1 GCA_030853625.1 Chloroflexota bacterium | reverse complement strand
AGATCATGGCGAAGATTGACGAATGGGGGTGGGCCGCCTCCCGCGATCTCGCCACAGAGCGCGGTCCCTTCCCGAACTTCCCCGAGAGCATTTACGCGAACGACGCGCCCGTCCGCAACGGCACGGTGACGACGGTCGCGCCGACGGGCAGCATCAGCATCCTCGCGGACTGCTCCAGCGGCATCGAGCCGATCTTCGCGCTCGCCTTCCAGCACCGCGTCAAGCAAGGCAAGGAGTACCGCATCCTCAACTTCGTCAATCCGATCTTCAAGGCGGAGATGGAGCGGCGCGGCCTGTGGAACGAGGCGCTGGAGCAGCACTTGATCGCGACGGGTAGTGTTAAGGGGGCGCCGGGCGTGCCGGAGGAAATCCAGCGTGTCTACGTCACGGCGCAGGAGATCAAGCCAGAATGGCACGTCCGCCAGCAGGCCGCGTGGCAGAAGTATGTGGACAACTCGATCTCCAAGACTGTCAACATGCCGAACGAGGCGACCCATGCGGAGATCGCCGAGGCGTACATGAGCGCCTACGACACGGGCTGCAAGGGCATTACCGTCTTCCGCGATGGCTGCAAGAGCGAGCAAGTCCTCAATATCGGCGTCCAGGAGCAGAAGGCCGAGGTCGCCCCCGCGACGGCTCCTGTCGTCGTCCCCGCCGTCTCTGGCAGCGGCACGCCGACGGCGGCAACACTCGCCACAATCAAGCCGCGCCCGGACCTCGTGCAAGGTTACACGCGCAAACTGACCGCGCCGGAAGGCAAGGTCTACATTACGATCAACTCCGATGACGAGGGACCGTTGGAGGTCTTCGCCACGATTGGTCGCGCCGGTTCGGACATCGAGGCGATGGCGGACGGTATGGGGCGATTGATCTCTCTCACCCTCCGGCTCCCCTCGACACTCTCGCAAGGCGAGCGGGCGAAGGCGGTTGCCGAGCAGTTGCGCGGCATCGGCGGTTCGCGGTCGGTTGGCTTCGGCCCGGCGCAGGTCCGCTCGCTGCCGGATGCCATCGGCAAGGCAATCGCCATGCACTTTGGCGAGGCGGTCACGAACGGTCAATCCGCCGTCGGCAGTGCATCGGTCGCGGGCGCGGACAAAGCGCCGCAACCCTCCGGCAATCTCTGCCCGCAGTGCGGCTCCGCCGCCTTCGTCCTCGAAGAAGGGTGCAAGAAGTGCCACGCCTGCGGCTACAGCGAGTGCTGAGAACCTAATCCCCCGACCCCCTTCCCGCGAGGAAGGGGGAGCAAAAGCCCCCTCCCTCCGAGGGAGGGGGTTGGGGGTAGGATTCCCCATCACCGAAATTCGCATCGTTATGGAATTGGGTGACGCGCCCTTTGCGCGCCGCTTTGGGAGGTTTGTGTCCATGTCTCTCGCGTCTTTCTCTTCGCGGATCAACGGTTCCCGCGCGCTCCCCGCCGTCCACAAGCGAGATGGTTCGACCGCCGCTTTCGATGGCGAACGCATCCGGGTCGCCATCGAAAAGGCTTTCCGCGCCGAACTCGACCTCTCCGCTGACATTCCTCTCGCGCCCGAGACGGCGGCGAAGATCGCCAGCCTCGCCACCGAGGTCATCATCTGGTGCCATGAGCAAGACGAGGTACGCGTCGAGCAGATTCAGGACGAGGTCGAGAAGGCCCTGATGCGGGCCGGGGATCACGGCGTCGCGCGGCGGTACATCCTCTATCGCGAGGCGCGGGCGGAGGAGCGACGGGCGCGCGTCATCCACTACCGACGGGCGGATGGCAGCGAGGCGGAACTGGATCACGACGCGCTCCGGCAGCGGATCGCGGAGGCGTGCGCGGGGCTGGGCGACGATCTCGCCGCGCCCGTCTTCGCCGAGGCAATCGGCAGTCTCTACAACGGCATCACCGAGCAGGAGATCGCCCAGGCCCTGATCCTCGCCGCCCGCTCTCGTTTCGAGCGCGAACCGGCGTACACGTACGTCGCCGCGCGGCTCTTGCTCACGACGCTCTACGCGGAGGCGTTCGGGGCGGAAACGCCGCTGTCGCAGGCGACCGAGGCATATCGCGGATACGTGACGCGGTATTTCGCGGCCGGCATCGCGGCCGAAATGCTCGACCCGGCGCTCGCGACCTTCGATCTCGAGCGGATCGCCGCCGCCCTCCGACCGGAGCGCGACCTAGCGTTCAATTACCTCGGTTTGCAAACGCTCTATGACCGCTACCTCTTGCAGACGACGGGACGCCGCTACGAGCCGCCGCAACTCTTCTGGATGCGTGTCGCGATGGGCCTCGCGCTCAACGAGGAAGACCGCGCGGGGCGCGCCATCGCCTTCTACGACCTGATCTCGCAGTTCGCTTTTGTGCCCTCCTCGCCGACGCTCTTCAATGCCGGCACGCGCCACCCGCAACTCTCCTCCTGCTTCCTGACCACCGTGCCGGACGACCTCGGCGCGATCTTCAAGTGCGTGCGGGACAATGCGCTGCTCTCGAAGTGGAGCGGCGGCCTCGGTAACGACTGGACGAATGTCCGCGCGCTCGGCGCGCACATCAAGGGCACGAATGGCAACAGCCAGGGCATCATTCCCTTCCTCAAAGTGGCGAATGATACGGCCATCGCTGTTAATCAGGGCGGCAAGCGGAAGGGTGCGGTCTGCGCTTATCTGGAACCGTGGCACCTCGACATCGAGGAATTTCTCGAGTTGCGCCGCAACACCGGTGACGACCGCCGCCGCACACACGACATGAATACCGCCCTCTGGATCCCCGATCTCTTCATGCAACGCGTCGCGGAAGGCGGCGACTGGACATTGTTCAGCCCAAGCGATGTCCCTGATTTGCACGACCTTTACGGCCGCGCCTTCGCGGAGCAGTACGCCGCATACGAGGCGATGGCGCAGGCCGGAGACATCACTCTCTCGCGCACCCTTCCCGCCGTGGACCTCTGGCGCAAGATGCTGACGATGCTCTTCGAAACGGGCCACCCGTGGATCACCTTCAAGGACCCCTCCAACATCCGCTCGTCGCAGGATCATGCGGGCGTCGTGCATAGTTCCAATCTCTGTACGGAAATTCTCCTAAATACCGCTGCCGACGAGACGGCCGTCTGCAATCTCGGCTCGATCAACCTGCCCGCGCACCTCACGGACGGCACACTCGATCTCACCCGCCTCAAGGCGACGGTGCGGACGGCCGTGCGGATGCTCGACAATGTCATTGACCTCACCTACTACCCGACCGACGAGGCGCGCGCCGCGAACCTGCGGCATCGCCCGGTTGGCCTCGGTATCATGGGCTTTCAGGACGCGCTCTATGCCCTCGGCGTCTCATACGCGAGCGAGGAAGCAGTCGCGTTCGCCGATCGCAGCATGGAGGCGGTCTCCTATTTCGCCATCCTCGCCTCCACCGAGTTGGCCCACGAGCGCGGCGCGTACTCCTCCTACGCCGGATCGAAGTGGGATCGCTGCATCCTGCCGATTGACAGCATTCGCCTGTTGGAAGAGGAGCGCGGCCTGCCAGTGGAGATGGATCGCTCCACAATGATGCCGTGGGAGAAGGTGCGCAATGCCGTCTGGGAGTACGGCATGCGCAACAGCAATGTAATGGCGATTGCGCCGACCGCGACGATCTCCAACATCGTCGGCGTCTCGCAATCCATCGAGCCTGCCTACAAGAACCTCTTCGTGAAGAGCAACATGTCCGGCGACTTCACGCAGATCAACACCGCGCTCGTCGTGGACCTGAAGCGCCTCGGCCTCTGGGACGACGCAATGCTGGACGATCTCAAGTACTACGACGGCTCGCTGCTCGACATCGCGCGCATCCCGGACGCGATCAAGCAGCGCTACCTGACGGCATTTGAAGTTGATCCGTCGTGGCTGATCGAGGCCGCCAGCCGCCGTCAGAAGTGGATTGACATGGGCCAGTCCCTCAACCTCTACATGGTTGCGCCGAGCGGCAAGAAACTCTCGGAGATCTATTTCGCGGCGTGGAACAAGGGGCTAAAGACGACCTATTACCTCCGAACCCTCGCCGTCACGCAGGTGGAGAAATCCACCCTGGATATCAATCGCCGCGCCATTCAGCCCCGCTGGATGAAGAGCCAGAGCGCGTCCAGCAACATCCAGATCACCCGCCCCGCCACCGAAGTGGACGATGCCACCGCCTGCGCCCTCGGCGAAGACTGCGAGGCGTGCCAGTAGACAGCGATGAGCAATGAGAGGTAGGGCGCACAGCCGTGCGCCCGGCTGCCCGGATAGTTCGTAGTGGCGGTTCGTGAACTGCCCTCCCTACCTTGCACGCGGCGCTTTCAGAAGGAGGCATAATCGTGACACTGACCTTCGATGACACCACGACCGAAATGGCCCCAGTACTCGATCCGGCGCGGGACAAACGGCTGATTAATTGCTCACAGGTGGATGTGAACCAACTGATGCCACTCAAATATCATTGGGCATGGGAGCACTACACGAACGGCTGCGCGAACCAGTGGATGCCGACCGAGGTCGCGATGGGTAAGGACATCGAGACATGGCGGAGCAATGATCTGACGCCGGACGAGCGGCTCGTCATTATGCGCAACCTCGGCTTCTTCTCCACCGCCGAAAGTCTGGTCGGCAACAACCTCGTCCTCGCGCTCTTCAAGCACATCACGAACCCGGAATGCCGCCAGTATCTCCTGCGGCAGGCGTTCGAGGAGGCGGTCCACACGCATACGTTCCTCTACATCGTCGAAAGCCTCGGCTTAGACGAGCGCGAAGTCTTCAATATGTACCACGAAGTGCCGACCATCGCACGCAAGGATGCCTTCGAGATGGACCTGACGGCGGCTATCCTCGATCCCGATTTCTCGACCGAGACGTTCGTGGGCGCGCAGACACTGCTGGAAAACCTGATCGGTTACTACCTCATCATGGAGGGCATTTTCTTCTACACCGGCTTCGTGATGATCCTCTCCTTCCACCGCCGCAACCGGATGACGGGGATCGGCGAGCAGTTCCAGTACATCCTGCGCGACGAAACGACGCACCTCAACTTCGGCATTGACCTCATCAACGGCATCAAGGAGGAGAATCCCGCCCTCTGGACTCCCGAATTTCAGGCGCACATCGTCGGCATCGTCGGTCAGGCGGTCGAATTGGAGATCGCCTACGCCGAAGACTGCCTGCCGCGCGGTATTCTTGGCCTCAATGGTGACCTCTTCCGTCAGTACGTCCAGCACATCGCCGATCGCCGCCTGGAGCGGATCGGTTTGGCGGCGCAGTACGGTTCGCCCAACCCCTTCCCGTGGATGAGCGAGACGATGGACCTCGGCAAGGAAAAGAACTTCTTCGAGACCCGCGTCACCGAATACCAATCCGCCGCCTCACTGACGTGGGAATAGCGCGGCTGCACGTCGCGTTCATTGCGAGGCCTGTGCGCGAAACAACCTGACCGCGCCGATGCGATATCCGAGATGGGAGAGCGATGGAGATGAGGCTGCCAGACAACGCCGCGCTGCTCGTGATTGATGTCCAGGAGGCGCTGGACGACCCCCGACGACCGCCGCGCGATAACCCCGATGCCGAGGCGAACATCGCCCGGCTCCTCGCCGCATGGCGAACGACCGGGCGGCGGTGTGTCCACATCCGCGATGACTCACTCGATCCTGCCTCTCTGTTTGCGCCCGGCCAGCCCGGCAACGCGATCAAGGAGATCGTCGCGCCGTTGCCCGATGAGTGGCTAATTGGCAAGCACGTTCACAGTGCATTCATCGGCACCAATCTCGAAGCGCGCCTGCGCGGCGCGGGAATCACGACGCTCGTCATCACCGGCCTCGTAGCGAATCAGTGCGTCGAGTCAACGGCACGTATGGCGGGCAACCTCGGCTTCGCCACGTACGTCGTCGGGGACGCGACCGCTGCATGGGACCATATCGGCCCGGATGGTGTCCGCTACTCCGCTGCCGCCATTCATGCCATGACGTTGATGAATCTGCACGGGGAGTTTGCGACGATCACGACCACCGACGCGATACTCGCGGCAGTGGCTTCGCCGTCCGAGATGAGCGTAATGGAGAATAGATGACGATGCACCGCTATCGCGTGCTGCCGAGCGCACCGGTCGAGTAACCGGTATCGTATCCCGCCAACATCGTGAGAATCACGCGCCCGCATGCACCAGTGGCGCGACACGCTCGCCGAGCAGCGTCACCATCTCGCGGTGCAGTTCGTGGTCCACCGAGAACATCAGCCGCTCCACGCCGGCCGCAGCGAGCGTGCGCAGTTGCTCGGCTGCCTGTTCCGGCGTGCCGAGTATCCAGGTATCCCGATCCTGCATGTGCGGGCGGGCGCCCTCTTGCAACCGCGCCAGGGTACGCTCCACGTCGCGCTCCGTCTCCGCAACGCAGACACCGGCGAACAGGGCCAACGATACCGCGCTCGGATCGCGCCCCGCCGCTACGCAATCGTGGTCGAGCCGTTCGCGCACCGCCCGGCACAGTGCCGGAGTACCCAGTCCAAGCACGTACTCGTCGGCATAGCGTGCCGCCAACCGGGGCAGACGGGTCGCCGTGGAAGCGCCACCGACCAGTAGGCGCAGGCGCGGCCGTTGGACCGGCTGCGGGGTGAACTGACACTCCGCGAGTTGGTAGTGCGGCCCGGCGTGGCTAAACGGATTCTGGGACCACAATCCAGTGATCACCTGCAACTGCTCCTCGAGCAGATCAACGCGCGCGGGGCCAGCCGGGAAGGGGAAGCCGTGGGCGGCATGCTCCGCCGCCAGCCAACCAGCGCCGAGGCCCAACTCGGCGCGACCATCGCTGAGGTGATCGAGCGTGGCGGCCATCTTCGCCAGGACTGCCGGGTGGCGGAAGGTCACGGGGCTGACCAGCGTGCCGAGGCGGATTCGTTCCGTCTCCCGCGCCAGGGCGCCGAGGAAGACCCACGCATCGGCAGCCAGGCGGTCGAAGTGGCCCGACGAGGAGTAATAATGCTCGGCCAGCAAGGCGGCGTCGAAACCGGCCGCCTCGCCAGCACGGGCAAGGGCAAGCGTCGCCGCGTAGTCCAGGCCCTCCTGTATCTCGATTGACAGACAGAACTTCATGTCCGCACCCTTCCTTTATCTCGCTTGCGGCGCTCGCCGCCCAACGGACATCATGGCATCATGGGCGGCGAGCGCCGCCGTAGTATAGCGCGGCAACGCGCGAAGACGGGGCGGGGCGTATACAATGGCGTGCAGCACCGACCGCGTGACGCAATTGTCGAGGAGGGGAGACGAGCGATGAGCATTTCCTGGGGCATTCATGTCGGGCAGCAGAACATCACGATGGATGAGTTGCGCCGCCTCTGGACGTACGCCGACGACAACGGCTTCGGCTGGCTCTCCGTCTGGGATCATCTCTATTGCGCGACGGATGACGCGGACCCGCACTACGAAGCCATCGCCTGCCTCGCCGCCCTCGCCGCCGACACGAAGAACCTGCGCTGCGGCTGTATGGTCTTCGCCGTGCCGTATCGCAACCTCGGCTTACTCGCCAAATCGTTCATGACCCTCAATCATCTCTCCCACGGGCGCTTCGAGCCGGGGTTGGGCGCGGGCTGGCACGAGCCGGAGTTCCGCGCCTTCAACTATCCCTTCCCGCCGATCAAGGAGCGGATGGACATGCTCGATGAGGGCATGCAGGTGATGCGCTCCTTCATTGACAACGAAGTGACGGATCACCACGGCCGGTCCTTCGACTTCACGAACGCCTATATGAACCCACGCCCGGTCGGGAAATTGCCCCTCTGGATCGGCGGGCGCGGCGAGAAGCGAACGGCGCGCATGGCCGCGAAGTATGCCGACGGCTGGAACATCGCCTACGTCTCCCCCGAAGACCTCACGCATAAAATCGAGGTGCTGCACCATTGGTGCGCGGTCGAGGGGCGCGATCCGGCGCAGATCGCGGTCGCGACGCAACTCGGCTTCTTCATGGCTGCCTCGGACGATCCGACGGTGATGGAAGCGACCGAAGCGGAGATGCGCCGCAAGGTGCCGCATCAGGACCCCGCAGGCCAGTTGATCGGCAGCCCGGCGCAGGTCGTCGAACGGCTGCGCGCGTACGAGGTGATGGGCGTCAAGGAGATCAACATCGCCATCCGCCCGCCCGTGGACTGGGCCGCACTCACGACCTTCGTCAACGAAGTGATGCCGCAATTCAGTTAGGTGCGATCAATCATCTCTTTGATGAAGCCTTTGACGCCCTCGCCGCCGGAGAGATGCAGCCAGATTGCTCCCTGATCCGGCGCGAAGCGCAACTGGAACGCGAAGAAGGGACAACACGCACGCTCGTGGAGGACAAAATCGAGCAGCGTTTGCGCCCAGCGCGCATCGCCGGGGAACCGAAGCGCATACCCGTCCGGCAACGCGCGCATCTCATGATAGCCGTGGAAGACGGTCTGCCCGATGCCATCGCGCCATGCTGCCTGTTCCTCGGCGGTGAGCGTGCAGGCAATCGGTACCTCCGTTGCTATCTGATCAGTGTCGCTCTGCGCCATCATCGTCACACCCTTTCTGGTCTGCCCTGATCGAATGCTTCTGCATCCACGCTGATGGTACGATAGAACTTCGAGTAGGCTTGAAGTCAAGGGGGAATGCCATGCCATCACCGGACCTCACGATCACCGCTGTCGCACAGCGAGCCGGGATTCGCCCCTCCGCGATCCGCTACTACGAAAGCATCGGCCTCCTGCCTGTGCCCGCGCGGATAAATGGGCGACGGCGCTATGACGCGCGTGTGTCGCGGCGACTGACGATTATCGCGGCGGCGCAGGGCATGGGCTTCACGCTCGCGGAGATCGCGACCTTGTGCGATGGTTTCAGCGCAGACACGCCTGCATCGGCACGCTGGCGCGTGTTCGCTGCGGAGAAACGATCCTCCCTTGACGCGCTGATCAGCAGTGCCGAAGGGATGAAGCAGAGGCTTGATGCAGTGTCACGTTGCGACTGCCCAACGCTCGACGCATGCGCCGATGCGCTCGCGGGCCGCCCGTCCGTGGTATCGTGAGTTTCCTGACATTGTTCGGCGCCGTCGCGGTGTCGGCGATGCTCGTTGCATACGCCTGCGAACAGCGTGCTGCCTGGTGGGTGCTGGTCTTCGCGTTTGCCTGCGGCGGCTCTTCGCTCTATGGCTTCCTTGCCGGCACCTGGCCCTTCGGCGTCGTCGAGGCAGTCTGGGCGCTCGTTGCCGTGCGGCGCTGGCACACGCGCCGGTAGGCACGACTCTACCAATGCCCGGCCCGTCTGACTGATCGTGGGGAATGGCACAATCAATGAGGATGTTCGTGATGGCAGACCGAGCCACAGCCTATCCGGCACATCCTTGCACAGCGGACGGCAGACCGATACGCTACTTGCCATCACTTGCTCACGCAGCCCATCGGTTGGTATCGCCTGTCATCGGCAGCCAAGTACCACCGGAACGATGCCTGCAGTCAGGAGGTCACCATGCCCTACGCGACGAATGACGGTGTCCGCATGCCAGATCTTCAGTTGCTCCGCCTCGACCACGTGCCAGCCTTGCTTGCGTTCGAGCGGGAGAATCGGGCCTACTTCGCGGCGGTGGTGCCGGATCGGGGGGACGAGTTCTTCGCCGCGTTCGACACGCGGCATGCGCAACTGCT
>JALYUS010000469.1 GCA_030853625.1 Chloroflexota bacterium | reverse complement strand
TTCGCCTCGTACTCGCCGTATCGTGCATGAAAATGCGGTGGTGGATGATCTTTGTAATACATCGTGATCGTTATTCCGTCGAAGACCGCGATCACCGGCACCGTTCATTCTCCGATCCATTGCAGGGAAACAGAAACGGGAGGGGCGAACCCCTCCCGCTCATGCATCGCAAACAGCGCTACTTCGCCAGTTCGCGCACCGTCGCGGCGATGCCGTTCGCATCTATGCCCTCATAGGCGAGCAGTTCGGCGGGCTTGCCGGAATGCGGTGTCTTGGTGACAGCGAGTTTCGTCACGGAAACCTTCGGATCGGTGGCGAAGACGTTGAGCACCGCATCGCCGAGGCCACCCTCGAACCAGTGATCCTCGACAACGATCACGCGGTTGTTCGTCGCGTGGGCGCAGTCGCTGATCGTCTTCGCGTCAATCGGCTTGACGCTGTAGGCATCCACGACGCGGATGGCGATCCCCTCTTTTTTTAGCAGGTCATATGCCTTGACCGCCTCGGCGAGCGTAATCCCCGCACCGATCACGGTGACGGCATCCTTGTCGGACTGCTTGACAACCTTCGCCCCACCGATGGGAAACTGCTCGTTGTTGTCGTAGATGACGGGCGTGTCGGCGCGGGTTGTCTGCATGTACACGACGCCGTCCCGCTGCGCCGCTTCCGCCAGCAATCGCTCGGTCGCCACCGCGTCCGACGGGTAGATTACGGTGCTGCCATGAACGGCACGCATCATCGCCAGTTCTTCGAGACCCATCTGCGACGCGCCATCTTCACCGATTGAGACCCCGGCGTGCGAGCCGGTGAGCACCATATTCGCCTCGGAGAGCGCGCCCATGCGAATCTGATCGTAGGCGCGGCTGAAGAAGGCGGCGAAGGTCGAGACGAAGGGCCGCTTCTTCATCCGCGCTAACCCGACCGCGACGCCAACCATGTTCTGCTCGGCGATGAACATCTCGAAGAAGTGATCCGGGTGCGCCTTCTGGAAGATTTCCGAGTACGACGAGTTCTTCACGTCGCCATCGAGCGCGACGACCTGCGCGTTCGCGTCGCCCAGTTTCTTCAGGCCGTTTCCGTATGCGCGGCGGGTGGCAAGCATCTCGCCGATCTTGTAGTCCGGCGCGACGGGCTGCTTGAAGGTGGGAGTGGTATCGCGCATCGGCTTCGGCTGGCGCACGCCGCCGCGCAGTTCGGTATTCACCGGGCCGAGTTCCTGAAGCGCCTGTTTCAGTTGCTCCTCACTCAACGCCTTGCCGTGCCAGCCATCCTGGTCGGCGAGGAAGGGCGCGCCCTTGCCCTTGACTGTGTTCGCGATCAGCGCGACCGGCTGATCCTTGATTGTCTTCGCCTCATCGAAGGCACGGCAGACGGCGGCCATGTCGTTGCCGTCCACCTCGATGGCATGCCAGCCGAAGGCCTTGACGCGGGCGGCGTAGACACCGATGTCGTGCTGGTACGCCGTCGGCTGGCTCTGACCGAGGCGGTTGACATCCACGATGCCAATCAGGTTGTCGAGTTTGTAGTTCGCGGCGCAGGCAAACGCCTCCCAGAGCGACCCTTCCGCCATCTCACCGTCGCCCATCAGGACGTAGACGGTGAAATCCTGTTTATCGAGATACTTCCCGCTGATCGCCTCACCGACGCCGATCGAAAGCCCCTGACCGAGCGAACCCGTCGCCGCCTCGACCCACGGCAGGCGCGAGGTCGGATGCCCTTCGAGGCGGCTGCCGAACTTCCGCAGCGTCATCAACTCGTCTTCGCTGACCGCACCGGCGACGGTATAGAGCGAGTAGAGGAGCGGCGAGGCGTGTCCCTTCGAGAAGATCACCCGGTCATTGTTCGGCTGGCGTGCGTCGTCGAAGTTGTACTGCATCTCGCGGAAGAAGACGGCAGTCATCAAATCGGCGGCGGACATCGAGGAAGTCGGGTGTCCGGAACCCGCCTTCGTCGTGGAAACCATGCTGTAGTAGCGGACGAGCCGCGCGAGGTTTTCCAGTTCATCGGTCGTCGGCGTTGTGGTCGCGGTCATGGTGGCCATGGGCATTCCTCCATCAGTAGCGTGCTCATCCCCGCACGGCTGCGGAAACAGTGCGATTCCTACGCTGCACACATTGTGCCACACATGCGGGCAGCGGGCAGCGGACAGCATTGCTCTGTCACTCTTGTACGTGTTTGGTGTACCCTTGGCTGCCCGCCCCGCTGCGTGCTGCCCGCTTCCCTGTGGTAGCATACGCACATCGAATTTGTGCCCGATTCAAGGAGCGCCGCGTGAATCAGACATCTCCCTCGCAATCCGCGCCCCCGGACGATATGCCGGAGTCCGACGCGCCCGATACATCACCGCCCACGCCACCACCCGCGCCGCGCGCTCCGGTCACACCGCCGCCTTTGCCGACCTTCGGTGCGCCGCAACCGCCGCCCCGGTTCGCCGCGCCACCGCAGCGCCCGCCGGGATCATCCGTGCAACCGACGCCGCAACCCACCACCCAACCGCCTACGGAGCAGGCCCTCTATCCGCCACGCCTCCCCGCGCCGCAACCCGCGCCGCCCGGCGGCATGACGGAGCCACCGCGTCCCTATGAAGGTGGCCGCTATGTCCCGCCGCCACCAATCCCCTCCACCGGCCCGACCGTTCCCGGCCGGGATTGGGCGCCGGCAAACACGACAATCACGCCCCCGGCACCGCCACCCACCGTGCGACACGGCAATCCGATGACGACGGCGTTGCTCGGCATCATCGCGGTGTTGCTCCTCGCGCTCACCGTTTTTCAGGGCATCAACACCTTCCATCCGAAAGCGGCGTCATCCACGAGCCTTCAGCAAGTGCAGGTGCAGAAGATCGCGCTCAAACCAACGACGGCGGCGGAGGTCAAGGATACCGTCACCAATGCACAGACCGCCCTCAATCAGTTCAACCAGAAAGTCCAGGACGCCTACGCGGGAGCAACGACGGACGCCCAACGGCAGGCGGTGCTGCTCCAATCCCTGATCCTCCTGCAACAGATCATCGCCCAGCAGAATAA
>JALYUS010000463.1 GCA_030853625.1 Chloroflexota bacterium | reverse complement strand
CGATGCGCAGGGCGTCAATGTCGAGGCCGGAGTCCGTCTCGTCCAGCACGGCAATCGTCGGCTGGAGGATCGCCATCTGGACGATCTCGTTGCGCTTCTTCTCACCGCCGGAGAAGCCCTCGTTGACGTATCGCTTGGCAAACGATGCGTCCATCTGCAACTCACCGAGCGTGTCCCACAACTGCATGCGGAACTCAATCGGCGTCAGGTCTGTGCCGTGCGTCGAGTTGTAGGCGAGCCGCAGGAAATCCTCGACGCGCACGCCGGGAATCTCCGTCGGGTACTGGAAGGCGAGAAAGAGGCCAAGGCGCGCCCGCTCGTCCGTTTCGAGTGCGAGGAGGTCCTGCCCCTTCAGCCAGGCGTGGCCACCATCCACCGTGTAGGCAGGGTTGCCCATTAGCGCATTGGCGAGAGTGGACTTGCCGGAGCCGTTCGGCCCCATGATCGCATGCACTTCGCCGGGGCGGATCGTCAGGTTCAACCCCCGGACAATCTGCCGCTCTGCTACGGAGACGCGTAAATCCTCAATGACCAGGGCATTAACATCCCTGGTGTGTCCGTTCTGCTGCACTTCCACCATCGAGCCTGTACTCCTCCTTCTCCATGTTCGCTACCTGCGAACCGGCCCGCGATCGCGCGCCGCTTTTCTCTACTGTTCGGTTTAAAATATACCACATGCGTGCATCCGCAACAAGCGCGCGCCATGCCGCGCACACGCAGCAAAGCAGAATATCACACCCGCGACCGACGCGAATATCGCGTATCAGGGAGTTTTTCCAGAGATGCAAGGGGCGGGGTGCTACGGTGACGATCATTGTGCATCTGCCATTCGTCGCGATGGCCCGCGCCGCACAATTGGTGCTGTGAATCTACCGTTTTTCTTCGTACGTACGCGGCAATGGACTTGACATGAGAGAACATATGTTCTATACTGTCTATCGGATCAGCAGCACGGGCAGCGCAAAGGAGGCAGCGCGAAATGATGAACGAACAACAAGCGTTGGCATTGTCACGTCTCTCCATCGAGGAGCGCATCGCGGCGGCGGAGAAAGAATGGCTACTCCGCACGGTTGGCACGCGGCGCGCATCTTTCTCGCGGTGGGTCGCGTGGGCGGGTGGCATCCTCGTACGGATCGGGCGCCGGTTGGAAACATTCGGCGGCGCGGCGCAGACCGCACCGTCATTCGAGATGCGGCGGCGGGCGGTTTAAGTGGATGCGATTGTCATGGGTTTCAACGTATTCGCACTCCTGGGATTAGCGCCGGCTTCACCCGGTGCCATGCGAAAGGTTGGCAATATGGAAGCCAGAATCGCGCTCGTTACGATCCTCACCGACGATGTGCCCCGGCTTGTCGCCTTCTATCGGGATGTGCTCGGCTTCGTGGCGGAGACCCCGCGGGATGATATGACGGAATTCGTCAGTGCTGGCGTCCGCTTCGCGATCTGCAATCGTACGGAGTTGGTGAACGCGACGCATCATCCGAGTTTCAGCGAACCGGCGCGTGGGCAGGCGTTTGAACTCGCCTTCCCTTGCCCAACACGGGACGATGTAGACCGCGCCTACGCGGAAATCATTGCGAAGGGCGCGGTGTCCGTCGAGCCGCCCGCGACGATGCCCTGGGGCCAGCGCACGGCGTTCTTCGCCGACCCGGACGGCAACATTCACGAACTCTTCGCGGACTGACCGCTTCATTCCCCGTACACTCCTCCCTTCCCCCTCCCCAAGCGCACCGGCCTCCCCGCCGGTGCGTCCCCTTTTCTGCCTGCCTTCCATACAACCTATCTCAAACCCCTGACAGCGTACAATCGGTGCATGAGAGACCTGTTTCTCCGGACCTACGCGCGGGCTGGCGAATACGGGTACATGGACGCAGCGACAACCGGCTCAGCGTGCGCCCCGCAAGTCGGGAACCGGAATCTCGGGCAGATTGACGGCTATCCCCTGCGGACTCGATTGCGCCACGATAAACGCGGCGTCCTCGCCGCCGAGATTCGCCTCGGCGTGGATCGTCCACGGTGGGACGAAGAAGAAATCGCCGGGCACGAGTTCGATGCGCTCGCGCAGATCAGGACCAAAGAGCATGAGTACACGCCCGCTCAGGAGATAGACCGCTGTCTCGCAGTCGCCGTGATGATGCACTGCGGAAATCATCCCCGCGTGCGCGACGACGCGGACGGGAACATTCGCGTCCATCACGACGGGGACAAATCATCCCCGCGTGCGCGACGACGCGACCGAGCCGCAGGGAGCGGGCGCCGACGGTGCTACCCCCGATCGCCTCGTAGCGAGTCATACCCGCGACCTGCGCCGCGTCGGTGGCGAGCGCACCGGCATGGACGACGTGGATCGGCCCATAGTGCGGCGCGGCGACGGAATTTCCTCCCAATACGGCGTCGGTCGGGCCAGCCATCGGCTACCTCCTTGTCGTAAAGTTCCCGGCGTTGCTCTTCATCATTCGACTATGCATAGTATAGGAGGCGATGTGCTTCACGTATAGCGAACGGAAGCGGCCGAGGCGAATTGGTGTTTTTGAGATGCGTTGTCGCGCTGATACGGTGCGCTATACTGCGTGCGGGGTGCGGCGGAGCGCTCGCATTGCGGGGGTCAATTCGACGAAGAAAGAGGCGCCACCATCAGCACGATCACACCAACGATAGATCATTTACTCTCCCAGCCGGACATCGAACGACTCCTGAGCCGGGCGAAGGTTGCATTAGCCGATACTATCGCCCTGACCACGAGTATTGCCCAGATTCCCGCCCCGACGGGTGCGGAGGCGGAGCGGGCCGCGTTCGTCGCGCAGGAAATGCGCGCCATCGGCCTCGCGGACGTGCAGATAGACAGCGTCGGGAATGCCATCGGACGGCGACCGGGTAGCAGCAATGGCCCGACCGTGATGATCGCCGCGCATACCGATACGGTCTTCCCCGCCGATACAACGCTCACCGTGCGCCGGACGACGGAGCGCATCGTCGGCCCCGGCGTCGGCGATAACAGCCTCGGCGTCGCGGCGATGCTCACCGCCGCCCGGCTCCTGACGACGCTCGATCTGACGACGGCGGGCGACGTGCTCTTCGTCGCGGACGTCGGCGAGGAAGGGCTGGGCGACCTGCGCGGGATGCGCGAGGCCGTCCGCACCCATCGGGATCATCTCGGCGCGGTCGTCGCCGTCGAGGGGCATAACCTCGGTCGCGTCACGCATCGCGCCGTCGGTAGCCGCCGCTATCGGATCACGGTGCAGGGGCCGGGTGGTCACTCGTGGGGCAACTATGGCCGCCCGAATGCCATCCATATCCTCGCCAAACTGATTACCGATCTCGTCGCATTGCCAATCCCCTCGACACCGAAAACGTCGCTCTCCGTCGGCACGATCGAGGGGGGTGTCTCCGTCAATACCATCGCGCCCGCCGCGTCGGCGCTCGTGGACCTCCGCTCGATCTCGCAGGCGAACCTCGAACGGCTGGCCGGATTAGTCGAACGCGCCGTCCGCGCCGTCCACATCCCGGATGTGCAAGTGACGGCGGACATCCTCGGCGACCGGCCGGCGGGCGATCTCCCCGCCGACGCGCCGATTGTGCATACCTGTATGGAGACGCTGCGCGCCCTCGCCGTCCCGCCAACCCTCGATGCGAGCAGCACGGATGCCAATGTGCCGATCGGCCTCGGCATCCCGGCCGTCTGCATCGGCATCGCGGAGGGCGGCAACGCGCACCGCCTGGAGGAATTCATCCGCATCTCGACGATTCCGAAGGGCCTCCAGCAGTTGCTCTTGCTCACCCTCGCCCTCGGCGGATATGAGACGACATGACCATCCGCATCGTCTTCTTCGACATGGGTGACACGCTGACGACGGTCCTGCCCTCGTGGGAGACGCTCTATGTCAATGTCTGCGCGCGGTACGGCATCCATGTGGATCATGACGCACTGGTCGCCGCGACGCGCGAGGTCTTCGGTGCGCTCGACGCGGACGAATCGCGGATGACCTATGAGGCGACCGAGGAAGCGGATCAGCGGTATTACGAGGAGATCAACGGCGCCATCCTCCGCCGCGCCAGTGCGCCGATGAACGACCAGATGCGGACGATCCTCGAACACTTGCAAGCGGAGTTCGAGACGCCCGCGCACTTCCATCTCTTCCCCGACGCCATCCCGACATTTGAGATATTACGGAGTGCGGGCTATCGGCTCGGCATCATCTCCAACTGGTCGTGGAACCTGCCCGACCTCTGTGACGGTCTCGGCATCACCGGCTACTTCGAGCACATTGTTACTTCCGCCCGCGTCGGCGCGTCGAAACCGCACCGCGCGATCTACGACTACGCGCTCCACTGGTTCGGCGCGCAACCCGAAGAATGCGTGCAGATCGGCGACAACGCGGTTGCCGATGTCGCCGGGGCGCGGGCAATCGGCATGCATGGCGTCCTCATTGACCGCCGGGGCCGCCCGCACAACGCTGAATATCCCGTCGTGCGGGCGCTGGCGGAGGTGCCGGGGATAGTGAAGGGGCTGGGAACCTAACCCCGGCCCCTTCCGTCACTTGGTGTGGGAAGGGGTGACTCATCGTGGCGTTGTGCTCGTTCCGTCAAGATGGAGTGCAATGAGAGGTTTAGGATAGAGTGGTTGATCGGTTTCTGCCGCTTGAATTGCCTGCGGATCGCGTTGTCGCGCGGATTGGGTTGATTTCGGATACGCATATGCCGGGGCGATGTGCGGAATTGCCAACGGCGGCCTTCGCTGTGCTGCGCGGCGTGGACCTGGTGCTGCACGCGGGGGATGTCGGAGAACTGTGGGTGCTGGATCGGTTGAGCGCGATTGCGTCGGTGGTTGCGGTGCATGGGAACGACGAGTCAGCGGATGCACAGGGAGAGTTGCCGTATCAGCAACTGATCGTCGCAGGCGGCGTGCGGATTCTCCTCACGCATGGGCATTATCCCGACCGCGCCGAGGAGATGGAAGCGCGCAAGGACGATGGCTGGCAACCAAAGTTGGCCCGGCGCGCGGCGATGGGGAAGCGGGCCGGGGCGCGGATCGTCATCTTTGGGCATACGCATATCCCGATGGCCGTCGAACACAATGGCGTCCTGCTCGTCAATTCCGGCGCGATTGCCGCACCGAACCCGACTTCACGGCAGTATATCCAAACCGTGGCGATCCTCTTCATCCGCGACGATGGCGCGCCATACGTGACGCACATCAACCTCGCGAACCCCGATCGGCCGTTCACGCCACGCATTGACTGGCAGGCCGGTTTCCGCGCCGCACACGCGCAGTTCACCGCGCCGCTCTGAAGAACCTGACCCCCGGCCCCTTCCGTCACTCGGCGTGGGAAGGGGCCGGGGGTCAGGTCAATCTTCTGGTACAATCATCATCTTGTTCGGCCTGCCGGAACGGGGCGCTTTTCCGCCGAACAGCAAACCGCAAACCACGCCGCACCCATCGCGGAGACTGTCGGGAGAACTGCCTGTGTCACCCTTACCACCGCCGAGCCGACCGCGACCCGGCGGCATCCCGAACCGCCCCGCCATGCTCCCCGCCGCACCGACGACGCCGATCTATGTCGCCGTGGATGTCGAGGCGACGGCGAACGAACGCAACAACGAGATCATCGAGGTCGCGGCAGTCACCTTCACGAGCGAGCGCATCCTGGAGCGGTGGTCGTCGTTCGTCCGGCCGATCCGGCCCGTGCCACTCAGTACCGCGCAACTAACCGGCATCACGAACGCGATGCTCCAGGCCGCGCCGCCCTTCGCGAGTGTCGCCCCGCAACTGCGCCACTTCGTCCAGCGCTACCCAATCGTCGGGCAATCGGTCGAGATTGACTTGAAACTGCTCGCGGCACAGGGGTTAATGCTCGACAACCCGACCTACGACACCTACGAACTGGCGACGCTTCTCTTGCCCGACCTCCCCGTCTACAGCCTGACGCGGATCGCGGAGCGGTTGCAGGTCGGCACGTCGCAGGAGCATCGCGCGCTCGGCGACTGCGAACTGACCGCCGCCGTCTTCCGCGCCCTCCTCGACCGCATCGCGGAATGCGACACGGAGACGCTGGGCGAACTCGGACGCCTCGCGGACATGGGGCAATCCCCCTTCACCCGGCTCTTCCGGCAAGCGCAGCGCGACAAGCAGCAGGAAACGTTTGGTGGCGCCGGTGCGAGCATCCTCCAGCAACTGCGCGCCCAGGCGGGCGGCGGCCAGGCGGAGAAGGAGGGCGGCGTTGACCTGATGTACCTGATGCCGCGCCCGCGCCCCGAACCGCTGCGCGACACCGGCAGCCAGCGCCCGCTCGACACCGCCGCCATCCTCGCTACCTTCCGGCCCGACGGCCCCTTCGCCGAAGCGTTCCCGCACTACGAGCACCGCCCGCAGCAGATGGATATGCTCGACGCCGTCGCCGATGCCTTCAACAAGGAGGAGACACTGCTCGTCGAGGCGGGCACCGGCACCGGCAAGTCCGTCGCATACCTCGTCCCGGCCGTCGCGCACGCGGTCGAGCACGGCGAAAC
>JALYUS010000457.1 GCA_030853625.1 Chloroflexota bacterium | reverse complement strand
TCCGTTTCTACGGGCGGCGGTCGGGGGGGTCGTTGAGGCCGGGGAGTTTGCGCTTGCGGCTGGCGAGGCTGCCGAAGAAAAGCCGCCCGAAGGACGCCTTCATGTCTTCGTTCATCTCGTCGCTCGTACCCTGCAAGAGATCGCCACTCTTGCCCTCCTGCGTCGCCCATTCGGCACGCATGTCGCGCGCGTTCGTGAACCACTCCTCGACGCGTCGCTCACTCTCCTCGCCGGGTTCGGTGAGCAGGGCGCGCAGTTTCTCCAGTTCGTCAATCTGTCGGTCGAGCCAGCGGGCGATGCCCGCGCGATTCGTCAGGAAAATATCGCGCGACATGATTGGGTCGCCCGCCGCGAGGCGCGTCGTATCACGGAATCCCCCGGCGGTGAGCGTTTTCATATCCCGCCACGAGGCGTCCGCACTGAGCGCGTGGACGAGTGCGGCGGAGACGGCGAGCGGCAGATGGCTGATGCCGGCGACATAGGCGTCATGCTCCGTGGCGTCGAGAAAGCGCGGTGTCGCACCGAGCGCATTGACCAGCCCGACAACATTTTGCACCGCCGCGTCACCTGCCGTGACGGTCGGGATGACCACCCATGTCGCGCCCGTGAACAATTCCGCGCTCGCCCCTTCGAGGCCGCGTGTATTGCCGGCCATCGGGTGGCCGCCGACGAAACTGACGGTCGGCGGCAGGAGTTCCTTCGCCCATTCGATGACTTCCGCCTTCGTGCTGCCCGTGTCCGTGATCGTTGCGCCCTCGCGCAGATGCGGGGCGATGATTTCGAAAACATCCCGCATCGCACGCACGGGCGTCGCGATAATCAGAAGGTCGCATGCCTCGGCAATCGCCGGGAGCGAACTGACCGTCCGATCCACCGCGTTCAGTTTTCCCTTAGCATACCGCTCATTCGCCACATCAATGTCGAAGCCGAGGACCTCAACCTTCTGCTTGCCGTCCGCGCTCGCCCATTTGCGCAGGCCCATTCCGACCGACGACCCGATCAGGCCCAGGCCGATGATGCCGATTTGTTGCATGAATGACGCTCCTACATCCCGTGGTACGGGCGCTCTCCAGGAAGAATTCCGGCCCGCACAGGGCAGGCTGGAAAGCCTGCTACCACTACACAACCCTTTCGCTTTTCTCAGTATACCAGACGGATGGCTGGCTCAACCGGGGAGTTTCTCGAGGTCAATATCGCGCACCCAGCCCTCAGCGCCGGTGGCGTCACGCAGTTTGCGCCATACCTCGCCATCCACGGTTTGTTCCTGATTGAGGTACTGGAGTTCCGTGCCGGGCGGCAGCGACTTGACGATCGCGCTCGATGTCGTGGCGTCGCTCCGGAACCGGATCGTGAACCCACCGGCGATGCGGAAGTTCGCTTTAAAGACCGTCGGTGTGCCGGATGCGGATGCGCCCGGCGTAGCGACGCTGCTATTCGCGGTCGCACTACTCGCCGCTGTCGTCGAGATGCCGGCGATGGAGGTGGCATTCGCGTTTGGCGTACCCGGCTTGATGGTCGCGGCGGGCGTGATTAATTGCGACCCGGCGGCGGACGAACCGGACGCCGCACGCGCGGCGGGAACATCGGTCACGCTCAGTTTTTGGGAGAAGTCGGGCAGGATGGTGAGATGTGTGTAGAGGTAAATGAACCCGGCGAGGCCAATAAGGATGCAGGCGCCCATCGCGACGCCGAGCGTGAACCCGTTGCGGCGCGAGTGCTGCTCAAGGCGTTCCGTTAGCCCCGTATTACCGATCGGGTCTCGATCTCCTGCCACGTTGTATCCATCCTTCACCATGTCCACGCCATCAAAATGACAGGGCATCATACGCGTTATACACACACGCGGTCAATTTGTTCGTGAACTTCTTCGCCCCATTCCGGTATGAGACGTGCGTAACGGGGTAGTGGACGAGCCGCGTATGGAGTGGCCGGAAAGGAGCATGGCAGATGCCGCAGGGAGACAAGTCAGCGTATACCGACAAACAGAAGCGACAGGCGGAACACATCGAGGAGAGTTACGAGGAACGAGGCGTCGCGAAAGATGAGGCCGAGAGCCGTGCTTGGGCGACCGTCAAC
Organism: Chloroflexota bacterium; assembly: GCA_030853625.1. Taxonomy (GTDB): domain Bacteria; phylum Chloroflexota; class Chloroflexia; order Thermomicrobiales; family JALYUS01; genus JALYUS01. The sequence continues at coordinate 1,735 of JALYUS010000457.1, read as the reverse complement.
AAAGAAGATGGTGGCGGCAAAAAGAGTGGCTCCGGTCGCGCCCATCACGAGGAGCGCACATCCTCCTAACCCCCCAACCCCCTTCCCTCCGAGGGAAGGGGGGGATGGAAAGCCCCCGCAATCGGTCAGGTGTCGTCCCCCGCCATTTGACGGATGCGCCGGACGCCGCCACGGCGTATTCTGCAACGTACAGCTGGTCGGGATTGTATCCCCAATACCGGCGTAACGGAGCAGGATGATGCAGGGGTTTTACTGGCTAATCGAAGGGCGGCTCGCAGGTTGCCCACGCCCTGGAAGCCACCGGGGTGACAACTCTGGCAACACATCCCCGGAGCAGGAGCAGGCAACGCTCGATGAAGACCTCGCATGGCTCCGCATGCGGGGTATTGGCGCACTACTTTCGCTCACCGAAATGCCGCTCGATGCGCATATGCTGGCGCACCACGGACTCGACACACTCCATCTCCCGGTAGATGATCTCCAAGCACCGAGCGCCGCGCAACTCCATTACGCCCTCGCCTTTATTGACCGGCAGCATGCGCTCGACCGCGCCGTCGCCGTTCATTGCCTGATGGGGCAGGGGCGGACGGGTACGGTGCTGGCGGCCTATCGCATCCGCGCCGGGAGTACGCCCGACGCCGCCCTCGCGGAATTGCGCGCCCTCACCCCCGGCGCAATCGGCAGTCCCGCACAGGAAACCGCTCTCCGCACCTTCGCCCGTCGCCGTGATTGGATCCTCTAGAATTGGTAGCGTTGACACTGCCTGGGCGGAATGGCACGATGCGCGAGCGGCATCCGTAAGGGGTGAAAGAAGGAGCGGCGATGGTACGGCTGACAGGTGGGCAGGCATTAGTCCAATCGCTTGCACGGGAAGGGGTGGAGACGCTCTTCGGACTGCCCGGCGTGCAACTCGACTGGGCGTATGACGCGCTCTACGAGGAACGCGACCGGATTACCGTCTACCACACGCGCCATGAGCAGGCGACCGCCTACATGGCCGATGGCTACGCGCGGACGACCGGACGGATCGGCGCCTGCATGGTTGTGCCGGGCCCGGGCATGCTGAACGCGAGCGCCGCCCTCGCCACTGCCTACGCCTGCTCGTCGCCTGTACTCTGTGTAGCGGGCCAGATCCCGTCCGCGACGATTGATAAGGGATACGGGATGCTCCACGAGGTCCATAATCAGCGCGCGGTGATGGCCTCATTCACCAAGTGGGTGGGGCGTGCGAAGACCCCGGCGGCGCTCCCCGCTGTCGTACGTGAGGCGTTTCGGCAGTTGCGCACGGGGCGCCCGCGCCCGGTCGGTATCGAGGTCCCGGCGGACATGCTGCATATGACGGCGGACGTGACGCTCCTCGACCCGGCCCCGGCGGAGCGCAGCGCGGGCGATCCTGATCTGCTTCGGCAGGCCGCCGCGTTGTTGCGCTCCGCCGCGCGCCCGTTAATCTACAGCGGTGGTGGCGTCCTCAGTGCAGGGGCGTCGGACGCGGTGCGGGCGGTCGCGGAACTGCTCGAAGCGCCCGTTGTCATGTCGCTCGACGGACGCGGCGCGCTTTCCGACCGGCACTATCTCGCACAGACGGGTCTCTCCGGGATGCACCTGCTACCGCACGCCGATGTCGTGCTGGCGGTGGGCACGCGGTTCTTCCAACCCGCCGTCGCGTGGGGATTGCCACCGGGCGCAACGGTCATTCGGATTGACATTGATCCCGATGAGATCGCGCGACACGGCC
>JALYUS010000440.1 GCA_030853625.1 Chloroflexota bacterium | reverse complement strand
GGGGAACACCCCGGTCTTGCGAAGAGTCACCCCTTCCTCGCGGGAAGGGGCCGGGGGTTAGGTCCGTTCATGGCATCCCCCTTGCCACGGATTTCTCGGTGCGTTACCGTGCATTTGGTAAGCATTCCGCGTCCAGAGAGATCATGCGATTCATTGTCGCACGGGGAAGTAATCGGCGATGGGAAGTACACGCGCAACATTGGCCAGCCGGTACGATCTGGCATCATATCCTGGCAGCACGACGACGGACCCGTTCGCGACGAACCCGGTCCGCAAAGCGATCGGTATGATCCTCGCCGGGACGCCGGCGGCAATTCTCACCTTCACGCCGCGTCTGCTGGACGGGCTGCTTCAGGTCATCCGGTCGTCGCCGGGTTTGTCGGCGTATTCATGGCGCTCTCGATTGCGACGTGGGCAGGGCTTGTCTTCGGCGTCATCATTCTCTTTATCTGCATGATCGAGAGTATTGTCACCACGATTCACAGTTTTCTCACCCGCCATCTGACGCCGGTGGACCGCCTCGCCGTCAGCGAGCGGGTCTGCGCGATGCTCCATCGCCGCGGCTATCACACCGCCGAGCACCTCTCCGCCGTGCCCGATGCCGAACTGCGCTCTCACCCCAACTTCGACGACCGCCTCCTGCGCGAAGTCGCCCGTGCCCTCTACCTCTGGGAGCAGGAGCGGTGGGATCGGGCCGCGTAGGTTCGACGTTCGAGGTACGAGGTTCGAGGTTCGGCGTTCGACGTTCGGAGTGATTCCGTGAACCTCGAACCCCGAACCTCCCCGCGTTATACTGCCCGCATCAATCACGTTCGTTGGAACGTGCGACGTTCACATAAGGGAGGGGAGCGATGGGGCTGACAAGTAGGGCGGCGGTGCTGGACGGGGTGAAGGGCAATTTCTCGTTCGCGGAGGCGACGGTGCCGGAGCCGGGGCCGGGGAGCGTGATCGTCAAACAGGAACTGTGCGGTATCTGCGGGACGGATGTGCATGTCTTCCAGGGGCACATGAAGTCGGTGCCGATGCCAGTCGTACTTGGGCACGAGATCGTTGGCACAATTGTCGCGCTCGGTGACGGTGTGACAACGGACTGCACGGGCCGTCCGGTCAAAGAAGGCGACCTGATCGGCATCAAGCCGGGAGTCTCGGACAGCAGCGATTTCTTCGGCTCAATGGCCTTCCAGCCAACCCTTTCAGCGGGGTTCGGCGCGTATGGCTTCGCCGCCGCCGGGATGAAGCATCTGCCGCTGGAAGTGACGGGTGGCTTCGCGGGCTATCAATGGCTGATCCCCGGCACGAGATTCTATAAGATGAACGCCGATCCGGTCGCCGCCTCGATCCTCGAACCGCTCAGTGTCGGTATCCACGCGGCGGGGCGGGCGACATATCAGATCGGCGACACCGTCGTCATCCAGGGCGCGGGGCCGATCGGCCTGATGGCGCTGATCGGCGCGAAGGAACTCGGCGCGTTCAAGACAATCGTCATCGGCGCGCCCGCCGACCGCCTCGCCTTCGCCCGCGAACTCGGGGCGGACCTGACGATTGACATCACTGAAGTGACTGACCCCGCCGAGCGGCAGAAGATCGTGCGGGAGGCGTCCGGCCACGGCTATGGCGCGGACATCATCATCGAGGCGACGGGCGTGCTCGCCGCGCTACCGGAAGGGTTCGATCTTCTGCGGCGCGGCGGACAGTACGTGACCTGCGGCCACTTCACGAACGTCGGCGATGTGTCGCTCAATCCATGGGGGCACTTCACCTTCAAGCAGATCACGCTCTACGGCGTCTGGGGCTCCGCGCACGGCCATTTCGTCCAGGCGCGGCAACTGATCGAGAGTGGGAAGTACCCGTTCGCCGCCTTCGTCTCACACCAATTACCGCTCGAACGCCTCGCGGACGGTATCGCCGCGATGAGTGGCCGCTACACAATTGATGACGAGCCGATCCGCAAGGTGGCAGTCCGGGCGAATTGAGGGATTGCCCCCACCCCCGCCCCTCCGCCCGCCACGCGGGGGAGGGGTGACGCGCCGCGATGCTTCGGACAATGCTTGCAGGAAACGGTACTGATTTTGGATCAATCTCCCCTCCCCCACATGGCGGGAGGAGAGGTAGGGGGCGGGCTTTTGACCGACAGATCACCTATCGCGATCGTCGTGGCGATGCCGAAGGAGATGACGCATCTGGAGGGGCTGCTGCGCGAACATGACGCGCGATGGGAGGGGACGGATACCCATGGCCCACGTCGCTTCGATCACGTCACCTTCAACGACATGCCGCTCGTGCTGACGACCTGCTGGGTCGGCATGGTTGCGGCGGCGGCGGCGACGGAGGCAACAATCGCGCACTACACACCCTGCGCCATCCTCAATTACGGCTGCACGGGCGCGCACCGCGATGATCTCATGCTCGGTGATGTCGTCGTCGGCACAGCGTGTATTGCATACGATCACGGGCGACTCCGGCCGGGCGGCGCGTTCGAGCATACGCCGAAGCGTCTTCGTGCGGACGACAAGACGAAGATTGCTGCGTTTCCGGCCAGTGCTGCATTGCTCGCGGTCGCGGAATCCGTCGCTGAGAGTAGCCGGTGGCAACGCGAGGCATGGCCGGAAGCACACTGGCCGCAGGATGTCCCGCATCGCGCGCCACACGTCTGGTTCGGCCCCGTCGCCTCGGCGGATCGCTTCACGCAGGATGCCGACGCCCTCCGTGCCCTCCACACGCGGCACGCGACGCTCTGCGAGGATATGGAGGCCGCCGCCATCGCCCAGATCTGCGCTCTCCACGATGTGCCCTTTCTGACCGTCAAGGACATCTCCAATAACGAGTTCCACACCGTCTCGACCTTCGGCGACGGCGGAACCTTCACGACGCTGACCAATGAACTCGGTAAGCGTGCGGGATCGTTCCTGTATGCTGTTCTCGAACGCCTGGTCGCAACGTGAGTGCTGAGTGCATTGGGCGCCATCTTCTCCTCATTGCTCATTGTGTGATGAGCGACCAGTCACCCATCCTACCGGAGAATCCACCATTTCAGATGCGATTGCCCTGACGCCGGGATGAAAACACTTGAACCGCGAACACTGTCCAGTTAGGGTACCATGAGTCACGAGATGGATGTCATGCATGAGGAGGAGGAAGGCGATGCGACTGGAAGGGAAGATTGCGCTGGTGACGGGGGCGAGCCACGGGATCGGTAAGGCGACGGCGCTCCTCTTCGCGCGCGAAGGGGCGGATGTCGCGATCACCTATCGGGGGCGCGAGGACGGGGCGATGGAGACGGCGCGCGCGATCGAGGCGATGGGGCGGCGCGCCCTCGTCTGGCACGCCGAGATGACGAACCCGGATGACTGCATGCGCGTCGTGGACGAGACGATCCGCGACTTCGGGCGGCTCGACATCCTCATCAACAACGCGGGCGGCGGGCGCGGCGATGCCCTGCTGCATCTGACACCGGAAGACTGGCGCTACACGATTGATCTCTGCGTCACGGCGCCGTTCTTGTGTGGGCAACGGGCGGCGCAGCATATGGCGGAGCGCGGCGGCGGGGGCGCAATTGTCAACATCTCGTCCGTCCATTCCGACCATGCATGGCCGAACGATGCGGCGTACGGCGTCGCGAAGGCGGGACTCAACCGCCTGACCAAAAGCATGGCGCTCGAATGGGCGCGCTTCGGCATCCGCGTCAACTGCATCGCCCCCGGCTACATCGAGGTCGCCGTCACGCCGGAGGAGCAGGAGAAATACGCGTGGGAGAAGACGGGCGCGGAGCCTGCCATCCCCGCCCAGCGCACCGGCCGCCCGGAGGAGATCGCCCACGCTGCCCTCTACCTCTCGTCCGACGAAGCGGGTTATACCACCGGCCAAACCCTCTTTGTGGACGGCGGTCTCCTCCTCCCACCCCTCACCGTCGCCGACTACCTGCGCGGCGACCGCAC
>JALYUS010000400.1 GCA_030853625.1 Chloroflexota bacterium | reverse complement strand
CGCAGGCGGCGAGGAGGGATGAGGCGGCGATTGCTGCCGACCCCGCAAGAAACGCGCGGCGCGACAGCGAAATTTCGATATTGATGGTTTGCACCGTCATCCTCCCGCTTCGTCTATCTGACAATCGGTATCGTCCACAGGAGTACGGTACGGCGCGGCGATGTGCGGGCAGTAATGCGCCAATGAGCGATTGATGAGCGGGCGACCCGCATACTTGCCTGACATCCCGTGCATAACTCAGCCGGTGATCGGACGACCGAGGGCAGTGTCAATGCGGGGGTAAAGCTCGGTCGCTTCCTCCGCCGTATCGCACCACGACGGCCGCCTCGGGCTGCTCACGCCCGATCGCATTGACCCACGAGCATGGCCGCACTGTGCGCGACTCGTGCGCGTTCCGTGACTATTTGCCGCACCCGCCCGTGACTTTCGTGGGCTATGATGAGTCCGCGCCGCCGGAATCGCGCACGGCGGTGTGGCAAGCATCACGCACCGGCAGACAGCCGTGCGTAAACGAGAGGATTGTGAGGAGAAAAATGATAACAGATCGTCCATTCCGGTTCGGCGTCGTGGCCGCGCAGGCGCGATCAGGGGAGGAATGGGCCGAGAAGGCTCGCCGTGTCGAGGCGCTTGGCTATGCGACGCTCGTCATCCCGGATAACCTCCAGTACACGCTCGCCGCACTGCCCGCGCTCGCCGTCGCCGCCGCTGCCACACGCACGCTCCGCGTCGGCACCTATGTCCTCGCGAACGATTACCGCAACCCCGTCATGCTCGCTAAAGAGGCGGCCACCCTCGACTTCCTGAGCGGCGGTCGCTTCGAACTGGGCATCGGCGCGGGCCGCCCAACCGCCGCCGCCGAGAGCCGCATGCTGGGCATCCCGTTCGAGGCGGGCGGCGTTCGCCTCGCGCGGCTAGCCGAATCGCTCGCGATCATCAAACCGCTCCTCGCGGGGCAGCGCGCGAACGCGACCGGGCCGCACTATGCGGCGGCGGATGCGGAGGTCTCCCCCCTCCCCGTGCAGCGGCCCCGGCTGCCAATTCTCATCGCCGGGAGTGGCCCGCGCCTGCTCGCGCTGGCCGCGCGTGAGGCGGACATCGTCGCGCTCGGCGTCGGCCCGGATGCGAGCGAGCCGGTGGTGGCGGAGAAAATCGCCTTGCTGCGTGAGGCGGCAGGTGAACGATTCGGGCAATTAGAGATCAACATCAACCTGATGATGGTCGGGGAGCGAATGCCCCGGTGGATCGCGGCGCAGTTCGGCGCGGACGCGGGGCAACTCGCCCGCTCCGGCGCGGTCCCCGTCCTCACCGGGACGACCGATGTGATGTGCGACACCCTCCAGCGGCGTCGCGAGACGTTGGGCATCTCGTATATCGTGGTCTCGGATGAACTGATGGATGCGCTTGCGCCCGTTGTCGAATGCCTCGCAGGCCGCTGACGAATGATGCTCTTCTGCCATACAACATGACAAATGTCATCGCGAACTGATGAGCCGCCGCACTTACCGCGAAGGCGGCTCTCTCCTATGCTGGAATCAGTGGACGCGCGAGTCGTCCGTGAGAGAGCGAGGAGAGACTCCGATGGATGAAACGACCCGATCCCGATTGGCGTTGGCGACCTATGGCGTCGCCGCACTCTTCGCTGTCCGCCTGCCCTCCTTTTATTTCCTGCCGCAATCGGGTGGTTCACTGATCGCGCGAGAGTTGAGCGCGCTGCTGGGCATCACACCGCACCTGCTTCTCTTTGCCGTCATCGCGGCGCTCCCGGCGACATCGTGGGCGAAGTCTGCTGGGTATGGCTGGCTCGCGATAGACATGACGACCGACATCATGGCCCTCAATGGCGTCGCCCCGGCGACCTTCCTGCCGATGCGCTACGGCGGGCACATCGCCGCCGCCCTCTGGATCGCGTCGGCGTCCTGGGAGGCGAAAGGCGCGACGCGCGCGGTCGGCCTGCTGCTCGCGCTCGATCTCGCTGGCTACTCGTTCATCGCTCCGTTCGTGTCGTTCGTCGCGCTCCTGCCTTCCATCGTGCTGCTTCCCGCCTGGTTCGTACTGGTAGCGCGCCACGCCGGGCGCGGGGCCGAGAATCGGCAGGGCATCACTGACCACTCCTTTTCCGCACGATCCACACAGACGACCGCACGCGCTCTATAATTGGAATACGTGAGCGAGATGCGCGATCATCTCGTCGGGAGTGGATGTATGGACGGTCAGGCAGCGGCGATGCCGAGGACAGATGAGACGCTGGAGGCATCCGGGGACGCGGTTTACCGCGTCCTGCCTCGCGGTATCTGGCGGCTGTTCAGCGCAGTATGGCTCTTCTTTTTTCTCTTCCCGATCTACGGGTTGCTGCGCGTACACCCGGCGGCGGGGCGGCTGGTCGTCGTCGTGACCGGGATGGCGATGATCGTCGGCATCTATCTCTGGCTGATGCTGCATCGCCCGTTCCCGGATACGACGCGCATATCGCCCGCACGGGGGCTGCAAACGACGCTTCTCGTTCTCCTCACCGCGTGGATCGTCGCCCTCGCCCTGACCGAGAGCAAGGATTGGTACTGGTTCTTCACCTATGCCGGGCTTGCTACCGGTGTGGCGTTCCCGGCGCGCCGCGCGATTGGGATGATCGTCGGCCTGATGGTCATTACCGCAGCGGTCGGCGTGCCGACCGTGGGCTGGCTGCAAATGGGGCGGATCGTCTTTCTGGTCGCGGCGGGTGGATGCAGCATGATCGGCGTCAGTCATCTGATCCGCACGATCCGCGCCTTGCGCGCCGCGCGGGCGGAGATTGCCCGCCTCGCAGTGGCCGAGGAGCGGCTGCGCTTCGCGCGCGACCTACACGACTTGCTCGGCCACAGCC
>JALYUS010000396.1 GCA_030853625.1 Chloroflexota bacterium | reverse complement strand
CCTGGTTGTCGTATGTCGCGTAGACAGCCTAGCATATGCGGGGCAATGTCACAATAACCATTTGGCTAACGCACAACAACAAATGTTATGCATATGCATAATCGCAAGATTGGTGCCATATCAGCGATGCAGTTCGGAGTTCGAAGTGGGAGCGGAACCCCTCTCCGAACTCCGAACTTCCCTACGTCGCGCGTGGGGTACGCGGAAGGATAAAGGAGAAGCGCGAGCCGCGACCCGCTTCGCTTTCGACCCAGATCCGGCCACCGTGGGCCTCGACGAAGCCCCGCGCAATCGCCAGCCCAAGCCCGGCGCCGCCCGTCTCGCGCGAGCGGGATTTCTCGCCCCGATAGAAGCGCTCGAAAATGTGCGGCAAGTCGGTCACTGGGATGCCTTCGCCGGTATCCACCACGTCCACTTGCACGCCTTCCGCGACCGCACGGGCGGTGACGGCGATCGTACCATCGGCGGGGGTATGCCGCAAGGCGTTCTGCACAAGATTGGTCAACACGCGGCGAACGGCGGGTGTGTCCATAATCACGGGGCCAACCGCGCCCTCGACACTCCCGGCGATGTGGATCTCCTGCGCCGCCGCTTGCGCGGCCAATCCCTCGACGACCTCGGTGATCAAATCGGGGATCGTCGCGGGGGCGAGCGAGAGCGCCAGTTGACCTGCTTCGAGTTGCGAGAGTTCGAAGAGGTCCGTGATGAGGGCGGAGAGCGTGCGGATTTCGCGGCCCATCGTCGCGTGGAAGCGACCGATCGTTTCCACATCGGTCACGACGCCGTCGGTGATCGCCTCGATCATCGCGCGGATCGAGGCAAGCGGCGTGCGAAGGTCGTGCGAAATGGCGGCCACGAGCATCCGGCGCGCTTCATCGTCATCGGCGCGTCGCGTCGCGGCCTCTTCCAACTGCGCCGCCATGCTGTTGAAGGCGACGGTCAGCGCGCGGACCTCACGCGCCGCATCGGCGGTCGGTGGCGGGACACGCGCCGTGAGATCGCCCGTTGCCAGCGCGGCAGCCGCGTCGCTGACGGCGCGCAAGCGATCCGTGAGCGATCCCGCGAGCACCGCACCGAGCGCGACGCTGACGACGACGGCAAAGAAAGAGAGGAGGGAGAGAAGAAGCACATCGTGGCGCGACGCGAACATCAAGAGCGCGGAGAAAAGGATATTGATCAGTGCGACGACCGACCCGGCGACGAGCGCGCCGATGATCCGCGCCCTGATCGTCCGCAGCACGTCGGTCTGCATCAGCCAGAGGCCGACGCCCATCACGCCGAGCGACAGCGCACCGGAGGCAGCCAGGAACGCCGCCATCTTCCACAGATCCTCCGCCGGTGGCTGCCAGATCGCGATCATCAGCAATTCCACCACCCCAAAGGCGCCGCAGACCGCCCCCAATGCCCACACGAAGCGACGGCGCATCTTTAGATACCCTCCTTTGGGGCACGGAAGCGGTAGCCGACGCCCCAGACGGTTTGCACGTAGGTGGGAGTATCCGGCTCCGGTTCGATCTTCTGGCGTAGACGGCGGATGTGAACGGTGACGGTACTGGCATCGCCATAGAACTCTTCATCCCAGACCCGGTCGAGCAGTTGCTCGCGCGTGAAGACCTGACCGGGATGGCGCGCGAGTTCATACAAGAGATCGAACTCGGTCGCGGTGAGGGTCGCTTCCGCGCTGTTGACAAGAACGGTGCGCGAGCGTGGGTCAATCGTCAGGCCGGGGAACGTCAGTGCGCGGGCGCCGGGATCGGCGGGGGTAGCGTCATTCGTCCCGGCGCGCCGGAGGACGGCCTTCACACGGGCGACGAGTTCGGCAGGACTGAAGGGTTTCGTCACATAATCGTCCGCGCCGATGGTGAGGCCGACGATGCGGTCGGTCTCCTCGCCCCGCGCCGTCAGCATAATGACCGGCACCGGGTTCTTGACGGAGAGCATGCGAAAGACTTCCATGCCGTCCTTTTTGGGCAGCATCAGATCGAGCACGATCAAGTCCGGCGCGAACTCATAGGCGACCTTGAGCGCCTCATCGCCATCTTCCGCCTCGCGCACGTTGTATCCCTCGCGCTTGAGATAGAGCGAGACGACCTCACGGATACTCGGTTCATCATCCACGACCAGAATGCGCTGCATCGGCCTTTCCTACCCCCTGCCCCCTCCCTCCGAAGGAGGGGGTGACTCATTGCAATACCGAGGTGTTCCCCTAACGCCTCGCTCTTACGGAGGCTCGCTCCCCCTTCCTTTTAGGCAAGGGGATTGGGGGGGTTATGCAATCGTATCATCACCCTCTTACAGAATACTTACGCATGAAGAGTGAAGCAGATTCCCGCCGGAGGCACAAACGCCGCCCGGACTCACCGAGCGGCGCGTGCATCGTGTTCCCGTCTTCCGGCGACTGCCGACCGCCGACTCCCCTACCGGTAGGCCGCCTCGAGGATTTCCTGCGTCTTCTCGGCGATCATGTTCCAGTCCGCGTTCGCCTCCTTGGAAACGGTGACGAAGTCGTTGAGGAACATCAGCGTGCGCACGCCGGAAATCGCGAAGAGTTGCTTCGCGACCCCGGCCACTTTGTCGCCTTCCGTCACCATCCCGGCATTGAAGTACGAGCGCGTCTCGTCCACGACGGTGCGGTTCATGACGAACTTCGCACTATTCGGGTTCGGCGTTCCCTCGATGTCAATCTGTAGCGGTTCCTGTTCTGCCATAATCTTCTCCCTCCTGCTCTGCGTCTCTCATCTCGCTGGCAAAGAGAATAAAGGAGCGACGCGCAATGAGCAATGAGCATGAGCCATGAGCCATACTCTTTCGGGCAGGGGGTATGCGTACCGTCGCAGTTCAATCCTTCCCTTCTCGTGTAGAATAGCGTGATGAATAACGCCGGGCGGGCACGGCGGGTATTGAATCTCAGATGTTAAGGAGTGTTGGGTGAGCGTAGGCATGCAAACGGGGACAACGCGAGAAGCAACGCACCGCGCGTATCGCGGCTATACTTCCTGTGGCGATCTGCGCGCAGCGAACGCGGGCGAGCGGGCCACTCTGCGCGGCTGGGTCAACCGGCGGCGCGATCACGGTGGCCTGATCTTCATAGACCTGCGCGACCGCTACGGCATCACCCAATGCACGATCAACCCGACGCACGCGCCCGCAGCCCACGCGATCGCGGAGGAAGCGCGCGCCGAGTATGTTCTCGAAGTGACGGGCGAGGTCGTCCGCCGCCCGACAGGCGCGGAGAATCCACAGATCGCGACGGGCGAAATCGAACTGCTCGTGGACGGTGTGAAGATTCTCAACGCCGCCAAAACGCCCCCGTTCGTGATCGCGGAGGGCGCGGAGCAGGGCGAGGTGGATGAATCCCTGCGCCTCACCTACCGCTACCTTGACCTCCGCCGCCGCGCGATGACGGAGCGCATGATCCTCCGCCATACGGTCGTCAAATTCATGCGCGACTGGCTCTCCGCGCGCGGCTTTCTGGAGATCGAGACGCCGATGCTCATCAAGGCGACCCCCGAAGGCGCGCGGGACTTCCTCGTGCCGAGCCGCGTCCATCCCGGCGAGTTCTACGCCCTGCCCCAGTCACCGCAGCAACTGAAGCAAATTCTGATGATCGCCGGGATGGATCGCTACTTCCAGATCGCCCGCTGCATGCGCGACGAGGACCAGCGCGCCGACCGGCAGTTGGAGTTCACACAACTCGATCTGGAAATGTCCTTCGTTTCGATGGAGGACGTGCTCAACCTCGCGGAGGACCTCTACACCGAACTGACGGAGACCGTCACGGACATGCGCGTTCAGGACAAGCCGTGGCCGCGCCTCAGTTACGCCGACTCGATGGAGCGGTACGGCAACGACAAGCCCGATCTCCGCTTCGGCATGGAACTGAAAGATATTTCCGATCTCGTGCGCGAAAGCCAGTTCGGCGTCTTCGCGAAGACGGTGGAAAGTGGCGGCGCGGTGCGCGGCATCTGCCTGCCCGGCCAGGGTGCGATGACGCGCAAGGAGATTGACGCCCTGATCGCCCTCGCGCAGGGGTTCGGCGCGAAGGGATTGGCCTATTTCATTGTCGAGGAGCAGGAGGGCATGCCAATCGCCCGATCGCCCATCGCCAAGTTCTTCACGCCCGTTGAGCAGCGCGCCATCTTCGCCCGCTTCGACGCGACGCCCGGCGACCTGATCGCCTTCATCGCCGACGAGCGGGTGCGGGCGGGCGATGTCCTCTCACGTCTCCGGCAGCACTTCGGGCAGGCGCTCGGCCTTGCGGACCCGAACGTGATGGCTTTCGCGTGGCTTCTTGAGCAACCCTTTGTCGAATGGAATGCGGACGAGCAGCGCTGGGACGCCGTCCATCATCCCTTCGTGATGCCCTTCGAGGAGGACATCCCGCTGATGGAGACCGATCCGGGGAAGATGCGCGCGCAACAGTACGATCTCGTGGCGAATGGCTTCGAGTTAGGGAGCGGCAGCATCCGCATCGCCCGGCGCGATTTGCAGGAGCGCGTCTTCCGCCTCCTCAACCTCGATGAGGAGGAGCTGCAGACGAAGTTCGGCGGCTTCCTGCGCGCCTTCGAGTATGGCGCGCCGCCCCACGGTGGCATCGCCCCCGGCATTGACCGCCTCATCATGCTCTACGCACGCGAAGAGAACATCCGCGAGGTGATTGCCTTCCCGAAAAACCAATCCTTCCAGGACCTGATGCTCGGCGCTCCCTCCACCGTCTCCCCGCGCCAACTCGATGATCTCCACATCGCCATCGTCCCGCCGAAAGGGGATTGAGCGCAGCGGACGCAGAGAACGCAGAGGTCACAGAGGGAACGATAATGAGGGGAAGTCGTTTCCTCATTCGTCTTTCTCTGCGTTCTCTGCGTCCTCTGTGATCTCCGCGCTCGAATCTTACTTTGCCGTCCCGGAGAGGCCGGAGCGGGCGTTAGTGGGGTTTGAAAGGCGGATATTTTCCTCGTGTGAGGAGGCCGACGAGCAGAAGCAGAGAGATGAGCGAGGCGGGATCACCGCTCGTCGCGATTCCGCCTGCCGTTATCGTTGTCTGTGATGGGGTTGTTTGCGGGACGGCCGCGTGCAGCGCGTGGTTATTCTCCTTCGGCGAGAACTCCTGCGCCCGCACCACGGCACGCGGCCAGTCAATCAGATCGTAATCAATGCCGCTGATCGTCCGTGTCTGGATGAGATCAACGAGGGTGAACCGTTGGACTGCCGCGCTCGGCAGATCAATGCCGAATTTGGCGAAGCCGAGCCACTGATTGGTCGGCAAGTCCGTGCGAAAGGTCTGGCCCAGGGTATCAATGAGATCCGTCGCGTGGCTGAGGAGGTTCAATTGCTTCGCCTGCTCGCGGATCGAGAGGATCACCTGCTGTTGCCGCGCGTTGCGCCCGAAGTCGCTGTCGTCATGCCGCGTGCGGACGTACTTGAGCGCCTCCGCCCCATCCAGGTGCATGATCCCTGCCGGAAAGAAGACCCGCGCATACTGAAAATCCGGCGTGGGGTACGAGTCGTCCTTGATCGGATACGGGTTAT
>JALYUS010000331.1 GCA_030853625.1 Chloroflexota bacterium | reverse complement strand
AGATCGCGACGCCGATCGTCAGGATGAGAATAATCAGGCCAGCCACTGCCCCTTTCCCTCGCGCGAGGCGGCGGAAGAAGTCCAGTCGGCGCGTCGCTGACCTTCCCGACCGCGCGTGTGCGAGGGGGGAGGCGGTGGTTGGTACCGTCATGCGAGACCCTCAACTATACCGAATACGCGGATCGAGGAAGCCATAGATAATGTCCACGATCAGATTGACGATCACGTAACTGGTCGCGATGAGCAGCACAATCCCCTGGACCATCGGGAAGTCCTTCGCCAGGATCGCGTCCACGATCAGGCGGCCAATCCCCGGTCGGCCAAAGACCGTTTCAATGATGACGGTGCCAGCGAGGAGTTGACCGAACTGCAAGCCGAAGATCGTCACAACCGGGATCAGCGCATTCCGCAGCCCATGAGCAAGCACGACCCGACGCTCCGGTAATCCCTTCGCGCGGGCGGTTGTCATGTACTCCTGCTTCAGAACTTCGAGCATGCTGGAGCGCGTGAGCCGCGCAATGATCGCCGCCGCGCCGAGACCGAGCGTGGTCGCGGGCATCACGAGATGCCGTAGGTCGCCGCCACCGGTGGCCGGAAAGAGCCTGATATGGAGTGAAAAGACGAAGATAATCAGAAACCCCAGCCAGAACGAGGGCATCGAGACTCCCGCGAGGGCAAGGAACATCGAACTCGCATCCAGCCATGTGTGCTGCCGGATCGCCGCCAGCACACCGAGGACCGTACCGATCAATGCGGCGATGAGCAGCCCCGCGACGGCGAGTTCCAATGTGGAGGGTAAGTTGTCGCGAATTTCGGCGGCGACGGGGCGCTTGCTGCGGACGGAATAGCCGAGATCACCGTGCGAGGCATTCCAGATGAACCGTCCGAATTGGACGGGTAAGGGGTCGTTGAGGTGCAACTGGGTCCGCAACCGCGCGATTTGGTCCGGCGTCGTCTGAAACTCACTCAACATCAACTCAGCCGGGTCCCCGGGCACCAGTTGCAGCATCAGGAAGACCGCGAGTGATACGCCCAGCAGGACAGGGATGGTGGCGAGCAAACGACGAGCGATAAAGGCATACATTAAGTACGTCGCCTCCTACCGAATCTCCGCGAGACCGGTTCGTCGGGGACGCAACACGATGGGTGCGCCCCCGATCAGGGTTACTTCTTGATCGAGACGTCGTTGACGAAGGGATAGGAGAAGTTGTCGAACTTCAGGCCGGTGACGTTCGAGCGCGAAACGAAGACGGAAATGTCGTCCGCGATCGGCACCGTGACCGCCATGTCGAGCAACTTTTTCTCGAGGTCAATATAGATCGCCTTGCGCTTCGCCGGGTCCAGTTCCGACCGCCCCTGCGCGAGCATCGTGTCCACGGTCGCATCCTTCAGGCAGGAGGTGTCGAAGTTCGCCCCGTAGTTGACGGAATCGAACAGCGAGAAAAGCGCATCCGGGTCGCCGTAGCGCAAAAAGAGCGTCGAGCCGTTCGTCGTGCATTTGTAGTTATCCTCATAGTACGGCGGGCGGGCTTGCGCTTTAATCGTGACGTCCATACCGACCTGCCGCATCTGGCCTTGGAAGAGTTCCGCGAACGGATCGGCGCCGCCACCATAATCAATCGTGTTGATGACGAACGTGAGGCGCTGCCCATTCTTCGTGCGGATGCCGTCTGAGCCGGCTTTCCAGCCGTCGTCATCGAGCATCTGCTTCGCCTTGTTCTGATCGTAGGGATAGTACGAGTGCAGCGATGGGTCATCGAGTGTGACCGCCGTGATCGGTGCGAAGGACTTTTGCCCGAGGCCGTTGTACAAAGTATTGACGATCGTGTCCTTGTCGGTGGCGTAACTGATCGCCTGGCGGACCTTCAGATCGTCCGTCGGGGCCTTCGTCACATTGATCAGTAGTTGGCGAGACGCGCCGACCCACGGCGTGGTCGAGACGATGAAGTCGCTGGACGATTTGAACTTCGCGAGGTCCGGTGTTGAGTTGACGATGTCAATCATCTGCGTCTCACCGGATTGGAGCGTTGTCGTGCGGGTACTTGCCTCAGGGATGAATTTCCAGATCACCTTGTCGAGATACCCCGCGCCGTTGTGATCGGAGACCGGGCTCTGGCGGTTGTAATCCGCCCACCGGCTCATCGTCACATGATCCTTGGCGACGTACTCATCAAATTTGTACGGCCCGGTCAGCACGGGCTTCTGATTAACCGCGTCGCCTTGCTGCTGCGTCGCGGTCGGTGAGACCATCGCGAGGAACGGGCAGGCGACATAGGTTAGGAAGGGAGCGTCGGCATTCTTGAAACTGACCGTCACCGTGGAATCATCCACGACAGCCGTATTGTCGTATCCGGCGAGTGTCGCCAGTGAGGCACCCGCCTTGAACTTCGGGTCAACGATGCGGTCGAAGTTCCACTTGACGGCTTGGGCATTGAATGGCGTTCCGTCCTGAAACGTCACCCCCTGGCGCAACTTGAAGGTGAACTGCTTGCCATCGGCTGACGCGGAATACGAATCGGCGAGCCACGGCTTGAACTGATGGTCACTCGTGAGGAAGAGGAGACTCTCGGCAGCGGACGCGGTGATATAGAAGGTAATCGCCGACGGTGATGCGCCGGGGTCGAGCGTCGGTGGTTCCTGATCGAGGCCGATTGTCAGCGTGCCACCCTGGGTCGGTTGCGCGGCGTTGGCGGCGGGCGTCTGCCCGGCTGTCGTGCTGCCCGTGGCCGCGTTTGTTGTGGCGCTCGTCGCAGCGCTCGTTGCTCGCGCCGTCGGCGCGGGCGCGACCGTATTCGGCGCTTGCGAGGCGCAGGCGGTGATGAGGAACGCACCGATGCAGGTCAGGGAGAGGGTCGTCAAGAGCCGGTGCAGTTTTTTCATCTGGACCTCCAATCATGTCCGACCGTTCGTGGGGTCCCGTTGCCTGCCGATAGGCGCTATTGAACGACTTCGAGTAGTAGCCCGTTCGGCTTCACGGCGGCGCTCGTCGTTCGGAGGATAATCGCGCCGTCGTGCGGCGCCTCGATCGTTTCGATCTCGTCCCCAAGCAGGCTGTAGATGCGGCCAATCCGCTGACCCTCCCGCACCGCGTCGCCCAGCGCCACGTCGGCAATCCAGAAGCCGCCTTCGGTCGAGTAGACGTGCGTCACGCGCTCCACCCATGTTGTCGGGGGTGGCTCCGGTTCGCCAGACAGATTGCCCGCTGCCTGCAATGCGCGCCGCGCGCCATTGACGAGGAGATCAACATTCGGCGGCGTCAGTTGCCCGATTCCGCCCGCCTCGGCAATCAGACCGCTGATGCCGCGTTGCGCGGCTGCGCCGTAGGTCATCCCCGCGAAGCCCTTCGGTGCAACCGCCCGCCCAATCGTGTAGGGC
>JALYUS010000330.1 GCA_030853625.1 Chloroflexota bacterium | reverse complement strand
GCGGGGCCGTGAGGCTCGTCAGTTGTGGAGGGTAGGGTTTTGGGTAATGCCTGGCGTTGGATGAGTGCGGCGATGGTCGCGCTCGTGCTGTTCAGTCTGCTTGCGGTCGCACCGGCAGCGCCGGTCTCCGCGTCGTCGGATTACTACGCGGATACCGGTCATTATCTCTATGGGCAGTTCCGCGACTACTGGAACGGGAACGGGGGGTTGTTGCAGTACGGCTTCCCGATCACTAAAGTCTTCGACCAGCAATCCGAGGATGGCAAGACGCATCCGACCCAGTACTTGCAGCGCGCCGTCTTCGAGCAGCATGCCGAGAACGCGGGAACACCCTTCGAGGTGCTCGGTCGCCGTCTTGCCGCCCTGCAAACGGCGGATCGAGCGACGACTGACCCGAACTTCCAGCCGGTCGGCAATCCGAACGACGGACGGTTGTTCTTCACTCAGACGAACCACACGATCGGCGGCAGCGACCCCGGCAATACCGCGATCCGCGCCTTCTGGGAAAAGGCGGGGAACGGCGACATCCAGCGGAGCGTGCAAATCTTCGGCTACCCAATCTCGGAGCCGTTCGACGAGCAGAACCCGCCCGCCCCGGCCGGTGACGGGCAGACGCACCGGGTGCAGTATTTCGAGCGCTATCGCCTCGAATACCATCCGGAGAATCCTGATCCCTACAAGGTGCTCCTCGGTTTGCTCGGCGTCTCGCAGGCGGACAAAGACAATCTCGACCCCGCCCTGCGCGCGCCGGAAGCGGCCGGTCAGACCCAGCCGGACTGCATTGGCCAGAACCCCTGCGCCGGGCAACCGCTGGCGCGCAGTTCCGCGAGCGTCCATGTCGGCGATAACGGCGGCGGGTATGGGTTCAACGTAGACGCTATCGGCCTTGACGCGGGCAGCAAGGATACGCTGTTCGGCAAGGTGTCGGACGCGCAGTTCGGCTGGATCCGCCAGCAAGTGCGCTGGAGCAGTTACGAACCGGCGAAGGGGCAGTTCGGCAACAACTACGTCGCACAACTCGACGCGCTGATCAACGCCGCCGCCGCGAAGGGCGTCAACGTGATGCTCAGTCCGGTCAGTTCGCCCGACTGGGCCGGATCGGGCGGCGGCCTGCCGAATAACCCGCAGGACTTCGCGGACTTCATCGGCTTCATGGCGAACCGCTATAAGGGGAAAGTCGCTGCCTACGAGATCTGGAACGAGCAGAACTACGCAGTGGAAACGGGCGGGCAGGTCAACGTCGGTGCCTATATCCCGATCCTCAAGGCGGGCTATCAGACGCTCAAAGCGAGCGATCCGAATATCACCGTCGTCTTTGGCGGTATGACGCCGACCGGTGTCACCGGCCACCCGGAGATTGCGCTCGATGATGTCCAGTATCTCCAACAGATCTATGCCATCAACAATGGCGAGGTGAAGAAGTATTACGATGTGTTGGGCGCGCACCCCGGCTCCAACTGCAACCCACCGGACAACTCCTACCCGGACAATCCGGCGACGAATGCGTGCGGTACCGATCCGGACGGCGGGCGGAGTTTCACGAAAGACAACTCGTTCTACTTCAAGCGCATTCTGCAACTGCGCGCGGTGATGGAGCAGAACGGGGAGAGCGGCAAGAAGATGTGGCTGACCGAGTTCGGCTGGGATAGCAACCCGACCGTCGTTCCCGGCTATGAGTACTCGCCCTATGTCTCAGAGGATCAGCAGGCGCAGTATCTGACCGAGGCATTCGTGCTCGGTAAATCCTACCCCTGGATGGGCGTGATGTTCGTCTGGAACCTCAACTTCCAGGTGACGACGAGCGGCCCAAGCGACGAGAAATACGGCTGGGGTGTCCTGCACAGCGACTGGTCGCCGCGCCCGGCGTATACCGCACTGATGGGCATGCCAAAATAAGAAAGTGCTGAGTGCTGAGTGCCGAGGTTTTGGTTCTCATACTCTTTCGTGATAGACTTGACATGATGATGTACTGGCTATGCACGGAGGGCAGCACGATGCACATCGCCTATCCGCAGGTGATTAGCGAAAACGTCGAGGAATTACGTGCGGATGAACAGCGTCTGCGCGGCACGACCGCCGCGCCCCGCGTGCAGATGCTGCGCCTCTTGAAGAGTGGCGAGGCGACGAATGTGCCGCAGGTTGCGACGCTCGTCGGCTATTCGCCGCGCCAGATTCAACGCTGGTGGCAGACCTACCGCACCGCTGGTCTCGTCACGCTGATCCGCGTCTATCATCCGGCAGGCAAGCCCGCGCAGTTGACCGAGGAAGCATGGGCGGGCCTACAAGGCGAGTTGGAAGCGGGCCGGATCGGCGGGCAAGAGGAGGCGCGGCGCTATCTTGCGGAGCGGTGGGGCGTCCAGTACCAGAGCATCCATGGCATTTCGTACCAGTGCAAACGGCGGAAGGTGAAGTGGAAGACGGGCCGCCGTCGCCATGTCAAGGCCGATGCCGCAGCGCAAGCGGCCTTCAAACAAACTTCACCGCCACGCTGAAGGAAGCGGCCGTTGCGCGCGTTGCGGCGTTCGACGAGGGACGCTTTGGACTGAAACTCTGGTTTCGGCGTCGTTGGTGTACTGTCGGACACCGCCCGCCGTGGATCGTCGATGACCGGTACGAATGGGTCTGGGTTTCTGTGGTCGTGATGCCGAACACCGGCGAATGCTGTTGCCTGCTCTTACCGCATGTCGATACGCTTTGCCTCAATCTCTTCCTCGCGACGGTGCGGGAGGAATGGCCCCAGGAGCGGATCGGGGTGGTACTCGACGGATCAGGTAGCCATCGCAGCGACAAAGTGATCTGGCCCCAGGGAATCGTGCCGCTGCCGTTGCCGCCGTACAGCCCGGAGTTGTACCCGGCAGAGCAGTTTTTCCGGTATTTGCGCAAGCGACTGGCGAACCGCATCTTCGCGACGATTGAGGAGATGAAGGATGCGCTGACGGCCGAGATGCAGCGGTTATGGGATCACCCAAAGGTCGTGGTGCGCATGACGAACTATCCGTGGTGGCGCGAAGGAGTCAACGCCATCACGTCATCTCTATCGTGAAAGAGTATCAGCACTCAGCACTCAGCGGCAGCCAGCCGGTGAACGCCGCTCCCCCGGCAGGTTCGTTTTCGGCAACGAGATCGCCGCCATGCGCCCGCAGGATGCGTCGGGCAATCGTCAGGCCGAGGCCCGCGCCGCCCGTCTCCCGGCTCCGCGATGCTTCGCCCCGGTAGAGCGGTTCGAAGAGATGCGGCAGGTCGGGCGCGGCGATCCCCGGCCCCGTGTCCGCGACGGTGAAGATGAGACGATCCGGTTCTGCCTGCCATCGGACCGCGATCCTGCCCTCCGGCGGGGTATGGCGGAGCGCGTTGTCCAGCAGGTTTCCTATCGCGCGCCCGACGAGGTGCGCGTCGCCCGCGAGCGCCGGGCAATCGTCCGGCCCGTCGCGCTCGATATGCACGCCCTTTGCCCGCGCCCGTGGCTGGAGATCATCCACGGCCCGAACCAGTAACAGACCGAGGTCCAGCCGCTCCCGGCGCAGGGTCTGTTCCAGATACTCGGCCTTCGTGTAGG
Source organism: Chloroflexota bacterium (assembly GCA_030853625.1). Taxonomy (GTDB): domain Bacteria; phylum Chloroflexota; class Chloroflexia; order Thermomicrobiales; family JALYUS01; genus JALYUS01. The sequence continues at coordinate 1,146 of JALYUS010000330.1, read as the reverse complement.
CGAAGAGGTCGTCCACGAGGCGGTCGAGTTGATCCGCTTTCTGTCGGCAGACCGCGACGTACCGGGCGGTCTTCTCCGGTGAAGTCGCAAGCCCCTGCTCCAGCCCAACGAGCGATCCGCGCAAGGTGAACAACGGCGTGCGCAGGTCGTGGGCAATCGCGCCAACGAAGAAGCGTCGCTCCTCCTCCAGGGCTGCCTGCCGACCGATTGACTCCCGCAGCCCGTCGCCCATTGCCTGAAAGGCCGCGCGCACCGCCGCGATCTCCCTCACCCGCGACTCCGGCAGGGCGAAATCCAGATTGCCGCCCGCGATCCGCCGCGCTGCTCGCCCCATCGCTTCGAGCGGTTTCACGACCGAGCGGCGCATCTGCCAGCCGACATTGAGGAGTGCGAGCACGAGCGCGATTGCCGCTGCCGCGCGGGCGAGGCCATCGTCCCGCAGCGGGACGAACAGGTCCACGGCGCCCAGTTCCTGCCCGCCCTCCACGACCATTGTCTGCTCGCTCGGAGAGATACCGGACCACCAGCCCGAACGATGCGCGGACAAGACGTGTCCGGCGCGGAGGATCTCGGCACCGGACGGACCGCGGATCACGACCCCTGCATTGAGTGTGTTCAACGTGTTACGGATGGAGTCTTGCCATTGCGGGTCGTGCCAGCGGGCCGCGTTCTCCACGATCTCCCGCCGGGCAACGGCAAGCGCCTGATCCTGTTGCTGAGGCGATTGCGGTTGCAGCACGCGACGGTCGAGCAGGTCCGTGATTCCGTAGGCCAGCGAGGGCAGCACGAAAAAAGTTAGCATCCCCACGAGCATGTACTGGCGGATGCCGAGCATCTTCATTCTCTCTTGCCCTCGAAGCGGTACCCGACGCCCCAGATGTTGACGATTAGCCGGGGAGCGCTCGAATCCGCTTCAATCTTCTCGCGAATCCGGCCAACATGGACTGTGACCGTGTGCCGGTCGCCCGCGCCACCCCAGAAATGTTCGAGCAGTTGCTCGTACGTAAAGACCTGTCGCGGGTGTTCGACGAGTAAGTAGAGGATCTCGAACTCCCGTGGGGTGAGAGGAACGGACGCGCCGTCCACACGGACCTCGTGCGCCCGCGCATCCAGCGTCACACGACCGAAGTCCAGGATGGCGTCGTG
>JALYUS010000313.1 GCA_030853625.1 Chloroflexota bacterium | reverse complement strand
GCGTAAAACAGGCTGGAAGCCTGCCGCCACCGCTCTCTAGAGTGACGGTTACGTCCGGTCCGCTTTGAAGAGGTCGCGGGTCAGTTCCGCATGCCCGGCGTGTTCGACGGGGTGCTGCGTCTGGAGGATCAGGTAGGAGCGTCCACTCATCGCGCCGAAGCGGCGATGATGGACGGTTTTTTCCATGTCTGCTGCGGTCAGCCGGTTCAGTGTCGCGCGCAGGCGCGGTTCGAGCGCGCGCCATCGCGCGTCGAGCGGCGCACGCGAATCGCCGGAGACAGTAAACTCCGCGTTGCGGTCCCGCTCGACATGCTCGCCGCCGAGTTCGCCGATGATCGCCGCTTCGGCGCTGCCCATCGTGTGGAAGGCGAGGACGTAGAGGCTGTTGGTCTGCGGCGCGGGTGGTCGCCAGTTCAAGCCCTCGGCATCAAGCCCGTCGAGGCAGGCGAGGACGCGCTCGATAGCGGCGATCAGCGGGTCGGCAAAGGCGATGATTTCGGGGTTCGGTACGGTCGTGGCGGTCATGGCCTGTCCTTTCGATTGCGGTCGTTTCTCGTCTGGCGATTCTCCACGATGTGCAGTAATTCCGCGAGGGGCAGGTCGGCGAGCGAGGTGAGCCGGAGATCGGCGGCGCTCACGTCGAGGTCGCGCGTCATTGCATTCGGGATGGCGACACAGAAGAGACCCGCCGCGACAGCCGCCGCGATCCCATTCGGCGAATCCTCCAGCGCGATGGCCTCCGCCGCGTCGAGGCCGAGGGCATCGAGTGCCGCACGATACAACGCCGGGTCCGGTTTGACGCGCGCGACATCCGCCGAGGTCTTCACTGTATCGAAATGAACATGCAATCCGAGCCGCGAAAGGTGTCCAAGCACCCAGTCCGGCGATGATGCCGAGGCCAGCCCAACCTTCAGACCGCGTTGTTTGGCCGCCGCGATGCACGCCTCGACACCGGGCAGGATTGCCTGCGCGATCACCCGCTCGTGGTATCGCTGGCGCCGCCGCTCGCGCACATTGGCGCGGTCAATCGTCCGCCCCGCCTGCTGCTCCAGGTAGTCGTAGAGATCGAACGAGGACGCCGTGCCAATCAGCGGCGTCCACGCGGCGAGGGGCAGCGACGCGCCATGCTCCACGAACATCTCCTGCCAACTCTCGAAGTCGGGCAACTCGGTATCGAGAATCAGCCCGTCAAAATCAAAGATCAACCCGCGAATCATCTCACCTCCGAGAACGGACAAACCGGGGAAAACCGCAAAGACGCAAAGGACGCAGAGAACGCAAAGAGAGAAAAGAGGATGGTACAATAGATGAGAACACACAGGTATGAAGCAGTAGCCCCATATTCTTCCATTGCTTCTTTATTCTTTGCGTCCTTTGCGGTTCAATTGTTTTCTCTCTCTGTCGCTGGCGCTTGGAGGATGAAGCGGTGGATGGCTTCGGCGACGCCGTCGGCGTCGTTGGTGGCGACGATGGCGGCGGCGACGGCCTTCAGTTCCGGCTCGGCGTTGCCCATTGCCACGGCGATGCCGCCGCCATCGCGCACGGCGATGAGCATTTCGAGGTCGTTCAGGTAATCGCCGACGACCATCGTTTCGGCGAGGGTGATGTCTTCCTGCCGGGCGAGATGGGCGAGCGCTTTACCCTTGCCGCACCCGGCATTGAAGAGGTCGAGCGCGAAGGTCTTGACACTCGCGGTCGCGGTGACGGGGCGGTCAATCAAGTTACCGATCCGGCTACCGAGCGCGGCGATCAGCGCGTCGCGGAGCGTCAGGAGCGGTGGCAAGTCGTCGTCGAACATCGCGACGCTAAGAATGTTGCCGAGCGTCGGGAGCGTGTCGTCATCGGTGCGCGTCAGCCCTTCCCGCGTGATGAGGTATTCGCGTGTCGCCCGGTTCTCGGCCGCCTCCAAGCCGGTATAGAGCCGACCGCCATGCGCCGGGCTTTCCAACAGGACAGGTTGATAGCCGTGTATGCGGCTGATTGTGACCGCTTCGCGCAGTACGTCGGGTGGGATTGCATCTTCGTAGAGCACCGCGCCGGTGGATGATTCCTGGATCACCGCGCCGCCGTGCAGGATGAGCGGCAGGCGGAAGCCGAGCATTTCGGCGTAGACGCGCGCCGCGTAGAGCCGCCGCCCCGTCGCGAGCGTGACATGGACGCCCAGCGCTACCGCCTCCCGGATCGCCGCGCGCACGGCGGGCGAAACCTCTCCGGCGGAAGTGAGGAGCGTGCCGTCCACATCGAGCGCAATCAACCGAATCGCCATACCGCTGCCTTTCTCTCCGCACGCAGCATAGCAGAGCAATGTCGTTACGATTATGATGGCGCACAGGGGAAGAAACCGCAAAGACGCAAAGACGCAAAGGACGCAAAGAGGCGCAAAGAAACGCGGAGAGAAGGAAAGAAAAGAAATCCTTTGCGTCCTTTGTATTTTCTTTGCGTCTTTGCGGTTCTTCCCCGGTTTGTCCGTATGCATGGAAGGGAGGAATGGATGGACGAGCGGAAGACGGTGCCGGGTATCTGGCGGCTGGATGGGCGGGCGGCGATCATCACGGGTGGTGGCGGCCTCGGCACGCCGATCGCGCATGGCCTGATCGCCAGCGGCGCGTCGGTCATTGTCGCGGATCGTGATGGGGATCGGGCGGAAACGCTCGCCGGTGAACTGCGTGCGGCGGGTGGCGACGCGCTGGCGATGGCAGTGGACGTGCTGAACGAGGCGCAGGTAGACGGGATGGTGCAACGCGCCGTGGACCAATGGGGCCGCCTCGACATTCTTATCAACACGGCGGGCGGCGGCAGCCGTGGCCTGGCGCTCGGCTATGACCGCGCGAAATTCGATGAGATCCTCACACTCAACGTGACCGGGACATTTCTCTGCTGCCGCGCCGCCGCCCGCGTGATGATCCCGCGCGGTGATGGCCGGATCGTCAACTTTGCCTCGATCGCGGGGTTGATCGCCTATCCCGGCAACCCGGCGTACATCGCCAGCAAGGGCGGCGTCGTGCAGATCACACGATCGCTCGCCATCGAGTGGGCAACGACCGGCGTGCGCGTCAACGCCGTTGCGCCGGGTGTGATGGCGACGGGAGGGGTCGCGGGGCAAGTCGCGGGCGAACCGGCGTTCTACGACGCCTTCCGCGCCAAGCACCCGATTGGCCGCTTCGGCAACCCGGATGAGATGGTCGGCCCCGTGCTTTTTCTCTGTTCGGACGCATCCTCATACGTTACCGGTCACGTGCTGGCGGTGGATGGCGGGTATACGGCGCAGTAAACTGGCCCTGATGTGAATGCCGCATCGCTACAGGTGGTGGCGGAGTACCTTACCGATCGCCGAGCGAGGCAGTTCGTCGCGGAACTCGAAGACGCGCGGCACCTTATACGTTGCCAGCCGTTCCCGGCAAAAGCGCCGCAACTCCCCGACGGGCGGTGGCGTAGCGCGCGGCACGATGATCGCGCGTACCACCTCTCCCCGTCGCGCGTCCGGCATCGCGAGAACCACGACCTCACGCACAGCGGGATGTTCCATGAGTGCCGCCTCGACTTCTTCCGGCGCCACTTTGAAGCCACCCACATTGATGCGCAGCGCGTGCCGCCCGACAATGTAGTAGAACCCGTCGGCGTCACACCAGCCGAGGTCGCCCGTCCAGAGCCAGCCATTGCGGAAGGTGCGCGCCGCCGCTTCCGGGCTATCGAGGTAGCCGAGCGCCAGCCCCGGCGTTTGGATGACCAACTCACCCGTTTCGCCGACCGCGACATCGTTGCCGGCATCATCAACGACCCGTACGATGACGCCACGGTACGGTTTGCCAATGCTCCCATCCGGCGCGCCGCCGAGTGGCGTGCCGATCAGGGAGCCGCCCTCCGTGAGACCAAGTTCCTGCACGGCGATTCCGCCGTAGCGGGCGGCGAATGCGTGCGCAACGTGGGGTGGCAGCGGCGCGGCGGAGGTGCGGGCATAGCGTAATCGGAGGCCCGGTGGGGGAGGCGGGATATACTCTGAGAGCAACTGCACAATCGCTGGAACCGACCAGAGTACGGTGGCGCCATATTCCTCCATCTCTGCCTCCATGTGCGCGGGGGCGGCGGCGTGCGCGAGAATAATCGTCCCGCCGATACCGAGATGAGTGCAGAAACTCCGCGCGCCAAAGAGGTTGGGCTGCGGTACATAGTAGATGCCGTCCGCCGGTTCCCACCAGAGCGGGTTGGGCAACCGCCAGGTATAGGTTCGGTGGGGGATACGGACGATTTTGGGGATGCTCCCGGTCGTCCCTGAGGTCGTTTGCAGGAAGACAACCGATTCCGCCGAGCCGTCCTGGGAGCGCCGCGCCGCTTCCGCTGTCGCTGCCGGAGAGGCCGAACCGGGGAGCGCGATGGAGAGCGCTGGGATGTCGGGGGCGGCGGGATGCGGCCGCCCGTCGGCAGTGAGCAGCCGCTTAACGCCCGCGCGCCGGACGAACGTCGCGATCTCGGCGGCGGAGAGTTTCGCGCTCAACCCGAAGAGGGCGATGTCCGCACGGCAGCAGGCGAGAAAACTCAGCGCATACGCATCGGTCACGATTTCATTCGTCGCAACGATGGTTCCCGGCGCAAGCCCCGCAGCAACGAGCACCGCCGCACGCCGGTCCATCTCCGCGCGCATCGCTGCATAGGTCCACGTGCGTGCGCCGTGCCGCAAGGCGAGATGGTCGGGTTGTGCCGCCGCCATCGTGTCCACGAGCGTTTCCACGCGTGGATACGTCGTTACCATCAGCCTGCACCATCTTTCTCTTGTGGCGATCCATGCATGCGGCTGAGGATACAGATATGCGGGCGTTTCAGCAATCCGGCGGCGATCGTCGCTCCGTGCTCTCTCTGTTCGGTCCCCTTATCCTATGTCACCGGTCATGTGCTGGCAGTGGATGGCGGGTATACGGCGCAATAAAGCCGCTCTTGATTCAGGGTGTACGCATTTTTCGCTATCGCCGGGGAAATCCTAACCCCCGCCCCTTCCCTCGAAGGGAAGGGGTGACTCTCTGCGTTGCCGTGCCTTACCCCGAAAGCCCTGGTCAT
>JALYUS010000486.1 GCA_030853625.1 Chloroflexota bacterium | reverse complement strand
TTCAACGGTGCGTGTGGACTCCGGGATGTCCGCCCCGCCCAAGCCATCCGCCCCATGAATGTGCGACGCCGTAAAGAGCGGCCGATCAAGCGGGCGGCTCATCCCCCGATAGACCGGAACATTTGTCGCACCGATAAAATCGAGCACGCGCAGCGTGTTGCGCGTCGTATGTTCCAACTCAACATTGCCGGCAACCGTCGTCACCGCGACGAGATCAATCGTCGGCGCGGCGACGGCGAGGGCAATCGCCATCGCATCGTCCACGCCCGTATCCACATCCAGAATCGCCCGAATCGGTTCCAGCGTCATGCTTCCCTCCTTCAGAGATCGAACCGTCAAGACGAAACAGACGATAGCACAGAGGACGCAGAGGACACAGAGATCACAGAGATCACTGAGAGGCTCTTTTGTTTTCTTTCTCTGTGCTCTCTGCGTTCTCTGTGCTTACCCTTCAGTCGTCGCCCGCGACGTTTGCCGCGACAGCCGCTTCCCAGGCGGCGACGGGCGGGGTTTCCTCCATCGGGGATGCGGTCAGGACATCGAGAAAGTACGGGCCACCGTCCGCGAATGCGGTCTGGATGGCGCGTTCGAGATCGGCGGGATCGGCGACACGCGCGCTCGTGAAGCCAAAAGCGCGGGCAATGACGCAGTAATCCGTCTCGGTCGAGAAGTCCACGGAGTAATAGCGGCGGTCGTGATAGAGATGCTGGAGTTCCTTGATCCATCCGAAGGAGCCGTTGTTGCAGAGAATGACGACGACCGGCGCGCCGATTCGGCTGATCGTCTCCAGATCGCCGCAGGACATCCCGAATGAACCGTCGCCCATCATCGCCACGACGCGCTGACCGGGCCGGGCCGCCATCGCCGCCCCGACGACTCCGCCAATCGCGTAGCCGAGGCCACCGTGCGCGCGGGGGATCGCAAAACCCCGCCCGGCGACACGCGCCGGGAATTGCGCGGCGAGGTACGGTGTCGGGGTGCCGGGGTCCGCGACGATCAGCGGATCATCCGGGAGGGCATCGCGCAGGTGGCGGATCAACCGGGCCGGGTGAATCGGCTGCATGTCTCGCATGCCGTCCGCCTGCACGCTCTCCCACCAGTCGGCGGCTTCCTGACCGAGCATGGCGATCCGGGGTGCGTTGCGCTGGCCAACTTTCGGCGGAGCCGAAATCGCGGCAAGCAGATCATCGAGCGCAAGCCGCGCGTCGCCGACCAGTGGCACTGCGGCGTGGTAATTGTTGCCTACCTCCCACGGTTCGACATCGAGATGGATTACGACCGGGCCACCGTGTTCCGGCTTGGCGGGGAGACTCCAGTTGAGGGTCGTCACGCTGTCCGTGCGCGTGCCGATGAAGAAGACGAGATCGGCATCCATCAGGGCGCGCCGGGTATACGGACGCCCGCCATTGCCGCCGACGACGCCGAGGCTGACGATGCTCGTCTCGGCGATGCTTCCCTTGCCGTTGATGCTCGTCGCGACCGGGATATTGAGTGTCTCCGCGAACCGCGTCAGCGCCTCCCACGCGCGGGAGGCATGGATGCCGCCACCGGCGACGATCATGGGCCGCTGCGCCCCTTCGATCAGGCGTGCGGCGCGTTCGATGGCGGCGGGATCGGGCCGCACCGGCGCAGCGGGCGTGCTGCCCCAGAGCGGATCGGTATGTGTCGAGGCATCGCCGATGTCGCCCGCCAGCACATCGGCGGGGAGTGAGAGATGGGTCGCGCCGGGGCGGCCACTCGTCGCGAGTCGGAGGGCGCGGCGCAGGGCGTCCGGTAGTCCCTCGCTCGTCTTGATCTTCGTCGTCCACTTTGTGACGGCGGTAAAGAGTGTCACCTGGTCGAGCTCGGTCAGGACGCCGCGCCCTTCCTCCGACACCGGCGTATCGGTTGTCAGGCAGAGCAGCGGTACTGCCGAACCCTGCGCCTCGGCGACACCGGGCACGATGTAGGTCGCCCCACCGCCCGACGGCCCCTCCGTGACGCCGATCCGGTTCGTGAAGCGTGCGTAGGCGTCCGCCGCGAACGAAGCGGAGCGCTCGTCGCGGAACATCACATGGCGGATGTCGTCGTGTCGGTGATAGAGCGCGTCGTACAGCGTCATACTTGTGTCGCCGGGCAGTCCGAAAATATGCGTCACACCGGTGTCAATCAGCATCTGCACCAGCGCTTCCGATGCGTTCATCCTCTGCTCCCTCCGAGTCGCGGTTTCAACGGGCGCATTCTATCATGGGGCGGGTCGGCTTGACGCCTGCCGGGGTGGTGCGCATGATGGGAGCGTTACCGCGCGATCGAATGCTGCCTTGAAGGAGTCTCCCAATGAAAATCGGTATCTTCGACCCGCTCTTTGCCAGCCAGCCGATTGAAACGATGCTCGATTTCGTTGCTGAGGCCGGGTGTACCGCTGTCGAGATCGGTACCGGGCGCTATCCCGGCACGCCGCACATTGATGTGGACGCCCTGCTCGCGGACGACGGCAAGGTCCGGGAATACAAAGCGCTCTTTTCGTCGCGTGGGCTGGAAATCTCCGCCCTCTCCTGCCATGGCAACCCGCTGCATCCGAACAAGGAGCAGGCGCAAAAAAGTGATGACATCTTCCGCAAAACGGCGGCGCTCGCGCAGAAATTGGAATTGCAGACGATTGTCTGTTTCTCCGGCTGCCCCGGCGACTCGGAAGGCTCCAAATATCCGAATTGGGTGACGTGCCCGTGGCCACCCGATTTCCTTGAAATCCTCGACTGGCAGTGGAACACCGTCGCTATCCCCTACTGGCGGGATGCCGGAAAATATGCCGAGGAGCATGGCGTCCGCGTCGCCTTCGAGATGCACCCTGGCTTTCTCTGCTACAACCCGGAGACGATGCGCAAGATGAGCGACGCCGTTGGCCCGGCGATCGGCGCGAATGTGGACCCGTCGCATCTCTTCTGGCAGGGGATTGATCCCTGCCAGGCGCTGCGCGCGCTCAAAGACATCGTCTACTACGTTCACGCGAAGGACACGGCGATCAATCCGTATAACGTCGCGATCAACGGCGTGCTCGATACGAAGCATTATTCGGACATCCCGAACCGGGCGTGGATTTTCCGCTCCGTCGGCTACGGCCACGATCTGCTCTTCTGGCGGCAGTTTGTCTCAACCTTGCGGGAGATCGGTTTCGATGGCGTGCTCTCCATCGAGCACGAAGACGCCCTCGCCTCCCCGAACGAAGGCTTCTTGAAGGCGGTCGGCACGCTCAAAGACGCGATTTTCACCGAAAGCACGGGCGGGATGTGGTGGGCATAGGGAACCTAACCCCCGGCCCCTTCCCGCGAGGAAGGGGAGGGGAGTTGCCGTGAGCGCAAGGTGTTACGGGGAACGCCACGGCATCGCGACGAGTCACCCCTTCCCTTCGAGGGAAGGGGCCGGGGGTTAGGTAAAAGGATCAATCATGCCACTCCGTCTTGCAGTACAGGAAAACCTCTTACCCGCGCCGTCGCTCGACGCGAAGTTCGCGCAGGCGGCGGAGTGGGGCTATGACGCGATCGAGGTGCGGGGCGACACGTTGCGCGCCGAACATCGGGTGATTGCTCAACTCGTCCGTGGGGGGACGGCGCGGGTGGCTGGGATCGTCGGCGGCTATCGCGGCTGGCCGGTCGCGGCGGACCCGGACGAGCGGCTGCAATGCCTGGAGGACATCGCGCGCTTGCTGACGTTCGCGGCGGAAGTCGAGGCGGCAGGCGTCATTATCGTGCCGATCTATGGTTATTCAGCCCGGCTGCCCTACCCGCAGAAGCGAGACGCCATCGCGGATGAGGACCGGCTGGACGACGCGCTCCATGAACTGACCGAGTTCGCGACGTCCGTCGGTTCGACGCTGATTCTCGAACCGCTCAACCGCTACGAAACCCACCTGATTCATCGCTTAGATCAGGGCGTCGCATGGTGCGAGCGGATTGGCAGCGAGCGGATGCGGTTGCTCGGCGATCTCTTTCACATGAATATCGAGGAGCGCGATCCCGTCACGGCGCTTCATATGGCGCGGCAATATCTCGGCTACGTCCATCTCGCCGACAACACGCGGCTCGAACCGGGTACGGGTATCACCGATTTCATGGCCGCCTTCCGCGAACTGCGTGATATGGGCTACGATGGCTATTGCGCGCTGGAATGCAACCTCTCCGGCCGCGCCGACGAGATTCTGCCCCGCACCGCCCAATTCGTCCGCTCACTCTGGGGCGACTGATCCTTCGAAACGGGATTTAACGCAGAGAACGCAGAGCGCGCAGAGAGCACAGAGGACGCAGAGGACGCAGAGAAAATAAAAAAGGCATTCTCTGTGATCTCTGTGTCCTCTGCGTTCTCTGTGCTCAATCTTTTTCCGGTTTCCTTGACACCGAGGAGTGCGGGTGCTAGCGTCCGCTGCACAATCGAAGACGCCCGCGATGAGGGGGAAGAGTACGCGACTGGCAGCCGCAAGCGAGTGGGGGAAGGGTGGAAGCCCCACGGCGATGCCGACGTGGAACGCGCCCCGGAGCGGCCCGCCGAAGAAAGCAGCGCTGCAAGTAGGTGGAGGTGGGTGGCGCCCACGCAGACAAATCGCCGAATGAGGGGTCGGACGAAATCCGGCAATGAGGGTGGTACCACG